>CAINVS010000001.1 GCA_903854205.1 uncultured Bacteroidota bacterium
ACTACCATTAGGACTAACAAAATTACAAAAATAAAACAAATGTCATTATTAATATTTGCAATAAAATCAAGTAGTGAAATAATATTTCTTGAGAGCCATTAAGCATTGTGTTCCTTTTGTCAATTGAAATTTTATGTTTATTTTAAATCGTTTTGTCAATAATTGCCTATCTTGATATATCAATTTCTTTTTAATTAAATTAATATTACCTTTGCTAATAAGAATTAGTCTAAATAATTGACTTTCGTGCAAGAAACAAACAAGGAACAATACGACTTAAATAAAGCTGTCAGCAATAGCTTATACAGAATATCAGAAATCCGAAATCGACTTTTGGCATTAAAGCTTATGGAGATGGGTTGCCTGAAGGGAATGTTGATACAAAAAATTTCTGCAGCTCCTATTCATGGTCCAATTATGATCAAAGTATTTCCAAATGAAAATTTACTTGCACTGCGGTCAGAGGAAGCGGCTGATGTATTTCTTATTAAATCTGATAATTAAAGTTGGACATTGCTCGTGGTGAAAAAAAATAAGAAACAGAAAATAGCGCTTCTTGGAAATCCGAATGTAGGCAAGTCTTCTTTATTCAACACCCTTACCGGACTAAATCAGCGGGTTGGTAATTTTCCGGGCGTAACTGTTGACAAAAAAACTGGTCTTTTACAACTTTCTGAGGACAAACAACTAGAAATATTAGATTTGCCGGGACTTTACAGTCTTTTTGTCAAATCGGCCGATGAGGCCGTTGTACTCGAGTCGCTAATGAATCCAGACTTACAAATTGACCTACTCCTTGTAGTTTTGGATGCCTGTAACCTGGAACGTAGTTTGATTTTATATACACAGGCACAAGACCTTGGTTTTGATATCATTCCGATTTTAACAATGAATGATTTGGCTATAAAACAGGGTATAAAAATAAACCTGAATGAAATATCCAAAAATCTTGGAAGGCCAATTTTTGAGATTAATCCCAGAAAAGATAGTGGAATTAAAGAACTGAAGTCTTTTTTGGCAGATTATGAACCTCTAAATAATGAAGCTAATATTAATTTCAAAAATCGATTGATACTAGGACAATACGATATGTTGAAATCCTTATCTATTGAAGAAAAAACAAGATTTAGCGAAGAATTAAAAAATTTAAATAAAGATCAGACTGACATTCAGTTAGATGATACAGTTCAAAGGATTAACACTGTTCATGGGTTATTGGGAAATGCGCTGCATTTTGAAAAGGTCAAAAAAAAGAATACTACTGCAAATATTGACAAAATTATAACCCATCCTGTCTTTGGTTATCTAATTTATTTTGGCCTGCTTTTACTTATTTTCCAGTTTATCTTTTCGGTGGCCGAATATCCAATGAATTGGATTGACAGTAGTTTTGCTGCGCTAAATTCCTGGTTGAAATCCGTATTGCCTACCTCTGCCTTGAGCGATTTGCTCACTGAGGGTCTTATTACAGGAATAGGCGGTATCATTATTTTCATACCGCAAATTGCCATTTTGTTTGCATTCATCGCTGTGCTTGAAGAGAGTGGCTATATGTCGAGGGTTGTTTACCTCATGGACAAACCCATGCGCCTGTTTGGCCTTAACGGTAAAAGTGTTGTACCGCTAATATCCGGTGCTGCATGCGCGGTTCCGGCCATTATGTCGGCAAGAGGAATAGAATCTTATAAAGAAAGACTCATAACCATTTTTGTTACGCCTTTTATCAGCTGTTCAGCGAGGTTACCAGTATATATTATAATCATTGCATTGATTATTCCCCAAGGTACTATTTTAGGTTTCAGCTACAAAGGACTTACCCTGTTGGGGCTTTACCTGTTTGGTATCATAGCAGCTTTACTGACTTCCGTTGTTATGTCAAAGTTATTAAAAGCCAGGGATAAATCCCTATTTATAATCGATTTGCCAAGCTACAGAATGCCCCGTTGGAAAAATATCGGTTTAACTGTCTATCAGAAAGCGGGTACCTTTGTTTTGGAGGCCGGAAAAATAATTTTGGCAATATCTGTCATTCTTTGGGCTCTGGCAACTTACGGACCGCCCAATTCCATGAAAAATGCTGCATTGAAGGCCGCTGAAATAGTGAAGGGAAATCCGGAACTGAATTTGGAGGAAGTAACAGCTGCACAAAAGTTGGAAGCCAGTTTTATCGGACAATTCGGACAGTTTATAGAACCGGTTATACATCCTTTGGGCTATGATTGGAAAATCGGAATTGCCTTGATCACTTCTTTTGCTGCCCGCGAGGTATTTGTGGGCACACTCGGTACTATCTACAGTGTTGGAGAAGAGAATTTTGAAGAGCACCTGGTGGATAGGATGCGCAAAGAAACCTTTGCAGACAGCGGAAAACCAGTTTATACATTTGCGTCGGGACTCTCTTTATTAGTTTTTTATGTATTTTCTATGCAGTGCATGAGTACTATTGCTGTCGTCTACCGGGAGACCGGAGGCTGGAAATGGCCACTGATTCAATTATTTTATATGAGCGGTTTGGCCTATTTGCTGGCACTGCTCACTTTTTTTCTTTTAAATTGATAAAAGCAAATGGATCAGCTATTGGTTTTTCTTATTATTCTCTTCGCAGTCGGATATCTTATTCAGCATTTCCGAACTCAGTTTTATCCAAAACGCAGTTGTGGTGGGGGATGCAAAGGCTGTTCGTTTAAAGAAGAGAGAAAGATTAAAAGACTTTTAGATTAAGAGATTAGAGGTCTTTGATTTAACAAGGGTTTTTATGGCATAATATCTCCAAAAATTTGAGGGACAAGATTTTGTCAAACCCCTCAAGACTTTTCGCCGAACATTCAATGTATCACATATAAGTTTGATCCCCGGCAAAGTCTTCTAACGCTGTTATATTGGATAATGTAAAATTATTAATATCTAAACTCAATTTTATAAAAGGCGGTAAATAAACAGAATACTTTTGTCTATTAGTCCGGGATATTTATAAAATCAGCTAAAATAAAGAACCGTTTTTCTCTCTCGGGCTCATACCCAAATGTTCATATGCTTTGTAGGTAGCTTCGCGGCCTCTCGGGGTGCGTTTTATGTAGCCCTGCTGTATAAGATAGGGTTCATGCACATCCTCTATAGTTCCTGCGTCTTCACCTACAGCAGTGGCAATAGTCGTAAGTCCTACAGGTCCGCCGCTGAAATTCTCTATAATTGTTTTTAGGATTTTATTGTCCATTTCATCCAGTCCTTCATTGTCCACATTCAGGGCATCCAAGCCAAATTTGGCTATTTTGACATCGATAGTGCCATCGCCTTTTATCTGTGCAAAATCGCGAACACGACGGAGTAAGGCATTTGCAATACGCGGAGTACCCCTGCTCCTGCGGGCAATTTCATCGGCACCTTCAGGAGTGATCGGCACGTTTAAAATTTCGGCAGAACGTTTCAGAATTCTGATCAGAGTCGCCTTATCGTAATAATCCAAGAGACAGTCGATGCCGAAACGGGCCCGCATCGGTGCTGTGAGCATCCCTTTTCGGGTAGTTGCTCCGACCAGGGTAAACGGATTGAGTGCAATCTGTATCGTGCGGGCATTTGGCCCTGTATCGATCATGATGTCGATGCGGTAATCCTCCATTGCTGAGTATAGATATTCTTCCACAACGGTGTTCAGTCGGTGAATCTCATCAATAAAAAGAACATCCCCCTTCCCAAGATTAGTGAGCAGCCCAGCCAAATCGCCGGCTTTTTCCAAAACAGGTCCGGAGGTAATTTTGATATTGGACCCCAATTCATTGGCAATGATTAGGGAAAGTGTTGTTTTTCCAAGACCTGGAGGGCCATGCAGCAAAACATGATCCAAGGCTTCGCCTCGGCCTTTTGCTGCCTGTATGAAGATCTTCAGATTATCTACAATCTTGCCCTGTCCGGTAAAATCTTCAAGGAGTTGCGGACGCAATGCTCTTTCGATCTGCTTATCGGATTCGGTAAGATTATCTTTATTTGGATTCAGGTTATCGTTCTGCATATTGCTGTTTTAGCAACAAATAAGTGTATTGTGTGTGTATTTGATTCTAAATTGTTTCAAAATTACAAAAAAAGCGGCAATAAAAAATTATTTGTTTTATTAAAATTAAGCATTTTGCAGTTATTCTTCTTTATTAAAACCAGTTCCAGGGTCTGAATTCGATGATAATAACTGTGATCAGAACGACTACCAAAAGTCGCTGTGCCCAAACTTCGGCCTTTGCATTTGTCGTGGCAAATCGTCCGCCAAGGAAACCACCGGTCCATTCGGCCGAGGCCATGATAATTGCCAAATCCCAGTGTATCAGTCCGTGCCAGGCAAAAATGCCTATTGCAAGCGGGGTATAAAGTGCAATACATACGGTGCGCAGTGCCCCGGCGTCGATGATATTGTATCGTGCGCCAAGTACCGTAACAAATAGAAAAAACACACCGATACCCATCTGAACAAATCCTCCGTAAAATCCTAAAAGCAGATATAAAGGTATTATGATAAAAACCGGCAGTCTTTTTTGTTCATCGGTCTTTCTCAGCCAGCTTTTTGTATCATAAAGTGTGAGAAAAAGCATTAGGATAAACATGTATTTAAAAACCTCCTTAAAGGTTTTATTATCAATCCATAACGCAGTGAAAATACCAAAAACGGCTCCTGCTGTCATACAGATAATCACAAGCCGGTCGCGGGTCAGATTGACATGTCCTTTTTTGATAAAAGAAGGCAGCGCCCCTAATGTTGCAGAAAAAACACCAACCCGGATTGTGGCATTCGCTTCTTTTGCCGGAAGTCCGATAAGCTGCATCAGTACGGCCAGTGTAATGGAAGAACCATTTCCAGCCAGCGTGTTGATGATGCCTGCCGACAGACTTGCTGCTGCCGCTATGAGGTAGTAATAAAAGGGCATATAAGTATTTGAGCAAAAATAATAATATGTTTATATATTTGCAGAATGGCAAATAAAATCAAAAAAATCGAACTTTCCGA
>CAINVS010000002.1 GCA_903854205.1 uncultured Bacteroidota bacterium
GTATTACAGGTATCTTTGTTTTAAAGTTGAGGGGGAGGTTGTTTTTGAAAATTCAAAATACCAAAGCACTATCAATTGTATTTCAATTGATTAGCGTAATTATTTTGTATTTTTTGATTTTACCCGTTTAATAGTGATAAAAAATAAACTGTTTTTAGAATACCTCTCACGAAGTACCTTCTACCTTTTACCCTCTACTTACTACAAAATCATGTACAGCAACACCCTCCTCACTGATAAAATCATCCTCGTCACCGGCGGACGCAGCGGCATAGGCTACAGCATTGCAGAAAATGCCCTGAAATACGGTGCAAAGACGGTTTATATTGCTTCCCGCAATGAAGAAAAAATGCAGCCTGCAGCAGCTGAACTCAAAAAACTGGGAGACTGCCGCAGTTTTGTCTGCGATATCAGAGATATAGATCAGGTAACTGCTATGGCCGATTTTATTGCGGAACAGTCAGGCAGGCTTGACATTCTGGTGAATAATGCCGGCGGGCAGTTTCCTACAGCTGCTGAAGATGTCAGCATAAAAGGCTGGAATGCCGTTATCAACAACAACCTGAACGGAACCTGGTACATGACGCAGACAATGGCCAATCGTTTTTTTATCCCTCAGCAATCAGGTATTGTGGTGAATATTATTGCCAATATTTTCCGTGGTTTTCCGGGTATGGTACATACAGGAGCCGCAAGAGCAGGTGTTGACAATCTGACCAAAACACTGGCAGTAGAATGGGCAAAATTTAATATTCGTGTCAATGCCGTTGCACCGGGTATTATCGCCTCGTCAGGTTTGGAAAATTATCCTCCGGAACTATTTAAGGGCATTGCCGACCGAATTCCGATGAAACGCTTGGGCAGTCCGCAGGAAGTGGCCGACCTCAGTCTTTTTCTCATGAGTCCATTGGCCACATTTATTACAGGAGAAACCGTTTATGTGGATGGAGGTCAGCGCTTATGGGGCGATGTCTTTGAATTGTAGAGGCGTGATGTAATTATAGAGGCGCGATTAATCGCGCCTCTACAATTACATCACGCCTCTACTCCCGTACCACCCGCACTGTTATCTTCACATCTCTTTCGGGACGGTCATTGCCATCCGTCATTAGGGTGGCGATGCTGTCAATGACATTGAGGCCCTCGTACACTCGGCCGAAAACGGTATAATTCATATCCAGCTGCGGAGCGCCGCCCATCAGTTTGTAGAGTTTGCGCTGTTCAGGGCTGTAGGCAATGCCCAATTCCCGCTCGTTTTTATCCAGCTGTTCATCGCTGACCTGACTGCCATGAACGATATAAAACTGAGAGCCCGAGGACTTTTTCTCGGGATTGACCTCGTCCGGTGAACGGGCTGCAGCCAAAGCACCTTTGATATGATAATAGCGGTTGCCAATTTCCGCAACCTGTTCATTTCCTGAACTGTTGGCACCTAAACGCTGTTTTGGTTTGGCATTTTTGGAAGTGGGATCTCCGCCCTGAATCATAAAATTCTTTATAACACGATGGAACATTGTTCCATCGTAAAATTTGTTCTTGGACAGTTTCATAAAATTGGCCCGATGCTCCCCCGCTTCGAAAAAGATTTCAATTTTCATAGTCCCAAATTCCGTATCCATCTCCACTAAAGAAGAAAATGGATCGGGTTCAAACTTTGTTGGAACCGTATCTTTTACGGGTTCCGGTTTTACAGTAATATGAGGCTGTTTAGTACATTTGCATTCTAAAAAAAGCAAAAGCAATAACAGCGCAGAACAAAGTTTAAGAATTTGAAAAAGCATGAAAAAAGTATATTTTGAATTTATTTGGGTTAAAAGTAAAGTGTATTTTCAATTATTCTGAAAGATTTGGTCGATTAAAACACAAGGATGTCCTTAGATTTTAGCAGCTGCATCCAATTTAATCAAATTTAAAATCCTATCGAAATAGCACATAGTTAGTTTATCACAAATTTCACCTTTCACACAGGGCAACAACTCGATCTGTTTTTCAACCTTGGACTGAAAGTATTTCACAACTGGTTATTTCCCAGTTTCTGTTTGTTGTTGACCATTTTATAAAAAAATCATATTATTTGGTTTAACTCAGGGACAAGTATTAAACCCTTTATCAGAACAGACTTATCAGAAATACGATCTTGGTCCTTGCTGATAAGTTCTAAATTTTGGTCTGCAATAATGCTGTTCTCACAATTTATTAAGGTCTTCTTCTAAATAGGACCCCATTTGTAACATGTTTTTGTAAATAACATTTTTTGAAAGAATTTATCTTTTCCAACGCCAAAGTTGAAGTAAGATGATTAACAAAACGCCCCCAAATCCAAGCCAAATCCACGAAAAACGTAATCTTGTCCTAACATTTACGATGCCGTCCTGACCAAATAAACGGTAAGAAGCCCAGAAATGAGGGCTATTTTTGGAATCTCCAATCAGTTTTTTCTTAGCTTCCTGTAGGGCAGCTGACTTCGACATCCCCAAGGCCAGATTTTTGTAATATTCCAACATAAGTATTCTTATTGCCTTGTCTCCCGGATTCCAAAGCGGCCAAAGTGTACTCTTCACTCCTGACTCAGAAAAGGCCAATAAAAAAGCAGCAGCCGGATCTCCAAAACCCAGACTGTCGATTGGGCCTGAAAGACTCAAAAGGGAAATGGGCATACGAAGTTTTCCTATTTCATGCGCATAAAAAACAGCGTCGCTTAGGCTGTCAGGCAAAAAGCTCATCAGGATTCTGCTGTTCATCGGATTGAGAGCATCTCCTTCAGTGTACATTACTAGCTGCAAAGCAGCAAAGTTTCCGATATTTGTGGTATTAAATTCCGATTCACTTGCATGCTGATTATGCTGATAATCACCATAAATAAATCTGCGGTATTTGTTAACGCTCAGGTCTTTTGCCCAGGCTTTTGCCAATTTATAAGAAGACTGATGTTCCGGTTTTTTATTATTGGGCTGATTTTTATAGTTACTGACAAAAAAGCTGAGATCTTTTCCTTTGGCAGTTGAATTTTGCAGCAGCTCGCTTCCAGACCAAAGATAGCGAACCGGCAGTTTATTAATTAGGTAAGAATTATTTTTTTCTCCGGTCAACAATACTTCGAAAGGCAGATTCCACAAAAGTCCGTCGGCTACAATCAGCAATTGTCCGGTATCCGCTTTCAAAATATCATCAACAATAAATATTATTTTTTAACAGGCTTCAAGGATGACAATAGGAGAGACTATCAACTTTTGCTAGATAGCTTGAAACAAGCGATGAGGTCAAACAAAATCAATCTTTCGATCTCCAAAAACTATGAGTTGAATTTTGCAACCTTAAAGGTATCATTACTACAATTGGATAATACCAACTATCTGAA
>CAINVS010000003.1 GCA_903854205.1 uncultured Bacteroidota bacterium
AACTCAAATATGCCTACCCAATGATTGTTACAGAATTGTTTTAACTCCTGGAGTTACACCTACTGAAATAGGCTGGAGCTTGACAAATGGTGCTACTACCTATGCATCTGCTGTCTCACCGAATGCCGCACCATTCAATACATTTTTTACAATTGGCGGAGTTTCTTGCCCGGCAGCCCCATCTAATGATTTATGTGCAAATGCACCCATTTTTGATTTGGGGGTTAATCCAAATCAATCGCACACAGGAACCGGTGTAGGCTCAACAAATACGCTTGGTTTAACTCAGTATTCCCAAACCTGGGTACGCATAGTTGTTCCTTGCGGTGGTATGAATGTCTCTATGAACTTCTGTGGTAATACACCTGTAAGAAATAATGCTTTTTTAAATTTATTCTCAGATTGTGGGGCAGCTCCAGTACTTACTACTGCGACGAACTGGAATTTTACAAGTTGTGCAAACGGAAGTATTACCTTAAACTGGAATAATCTTGCGGCGGGCACCTATTATTACCCAATCTTAATCGATAATATAGCATGGCCTGGGGCATACACGCTAAACATTTCCGGTACAGCACTACACATTCCAGCAACAGCACCAACTTCAATCAGCGGTACAACTTCAGTTTGCTCAGGTCAATCAACTACGCTTACACTACAAGGTGGATCTGCTGGCACGAATGGTACAGTACAATGGTTTGAAGGTTCTTGCGCCAGTGCCGTTATAGGTACTGCAAATTCAATAACTGTTTCTCCAACTACGAATACCACCTATTTTGTTCGTTACATTTCCTCATGCAATACAACAGCTTGTGCAAGTGTTAGCGTAAATTTAAATTCCGCCTCTACCGAACCTACCTTGAGCGGAGCGGGTCTAATCTGCCCCAATACAACGGTTAATCTCGTTGCTAGTGGTGGAACTGCGGGTACCGGTTCTCAGGTTGCCTGGTACACAGGCCCTAATGGCACAGGTACTTTCCTTGGTTTTGGCAATAGCTTTAGTTTCCTGCCTACAGCAAGCTCAATTGTATATGCAAGAAGAGAGGGAACCTGTAACAGTACTGCAGATGCCAGCACATCAATTACTTTGAGAGATTATGTTTATGCTGCCAATAATATCAGTTCTTCAACTTATTGTACTGATAATTCAGGGTGGAACCATTTCTACAGTGGCAACGATGTCATTCTTTCGGTAAGAGGTGATCTTTCTTCAGCTGGTACAGTTACTGCACTTATACGAGACAATGCAGCTTATTTTACTGATCCGGGTAATACAGCACTTTGTGCTTCTGGTATCAATCCCGATGAGGCGCAATTCGAAATGGAAAGAAGCTGGAATGTAAGTTATACCGGCACACTTATAGGCACTTATCAAGTGAGATATTATTTCACGTTTCAGGAACGTCAGGATGTGATTGATGCTGCAGCAGCATTTATGGCAGCCAACCCCATCTGTGCATACGTCTACAAATATAATCCAGGCAGCAACGGTTGGTTCTGGTTCAAAAATAACAATATTACTTACGCTGCTCCGAGCTTCGATGACAATCCAAACTTTGCGCTCTTGACAACTACACTTCCGGGTACAACACCTAACGGTCTTACTTACACCGAGATTGGAAACATAACTGGATTCTCTGGTGGAACTGGAGGAGTAGTGCTTATACCGGGTGGTTTCCTTCCTGTTGAATGGCTTTATTTCAATGCAGAGAATCAAGGCAATGCAAACCGTTTGCTTTGGGCAACAGGCAGCGAGGAAAATGCACTTAGTTTTGATATTGAGAGAAGTAAAGACGGTTCTAACTTTGAAAAAATCGGAACTAAAACAGCAACAGGCAACAGTTCTGTAAGCAATTATTATGAATTTATGGATAACAATCCGCAGAATGGCCTCAACTACTACCGTATCAAACTCATCAATACAGATGGTACTGAAGAGTTTACTGAAATAAAGGTAGTAGAGAATAGTTTTGCATCTGATTTTTCTGTTTACCCTAATCCAAGCTCAGATATTATTCATTTTAACAGCACGACGGACAAAGTAGAGGATGTCAAAGTAGAAATCCTGGATATCTTAGGCAGAGTTGTTAAATCTGAAATTCACAAATCTGTTATTGGAAAAAATAATGTTCCTTTAAGAATTGCTGAACTACAGTCAGGCTCATACAGTCTGCGTGCAACTTTCCTTCAGTCAAACAGAACAAATACAGCAAAATTTGTTAAGAAATAAATCTTTAAACTTGATTTAGAGCATAAAAAAAGACCGCAATTAGCGGTCTTTTTTTATGCAACTGATACAGTATTCAATGAAGCGCATTTGATTTATTATGCATTCAATACAGACTCCAAATCCTCGATTTGGTTATCAGCATCTTCTACGCCAATATGAAGTAAAAATCTATCCCATAAATGCATTGGTTCCGACTTGACTTTTTGTTCTCGTCATTTTGACGAGATGAAGACAAAAGTTAAAAAAAACCTCCGCAGCTA
>CAINVS010000004.1 GCA_903854205.1 uncultured Bacteroidota bacterium
AAAACGTAATTAGGAATTCTGTTCGCTTCGCGGAGCCTTCGGGTTCGCTTCGCGGAGCCTTCGGGGTTCGGATTCATAACGAACTCAAATGACGTATCTGGCTTTAAAAAATCGTTGATTATATAAAATATTTAGTGTACATTTATGCAGTATTGGGACAACCGATTACTGAATTCATAACAATAAATAAATCTATAACATTATGAAAATAGCAGTAGTAGGAAGCAGAGGATTTGATGGCGCAGAAAAACTCTGTGATATATTAGACCACTATATTGACCAAATAACTGTTCTCATTACAGCGGTACCAAAGGCGCTGACCGTATGGCAGAAGAATGGACAAAGGCCCAAAATATTCCTGTAACGCTGTATTTACATCAACCCAAATACGGTAAGAGCCAATTCAGCCAAAGAAATAAATAGATAGTAGATAATTGAGATTATGTGATTGCATTTTGGGATAAAAAGTCAAAAGGAACTAAACATGTGATGGACCTTTGCCAAAAAAAACAAAAGATTATAGATGATATTATTACCGTATATTTGTTAATTTGGTCAAATTTGATACGATTTCATTGTCACTGAAAATATAAAACATGAACATGTTCAATCCCCATAAGGCATTTTCAAAAGCCTTCCCCAAAACATTGCAGGAAATTGCAGCCTTGCTCTCCCAAAAATTGGAAGAAGGACATATCTGTATTGATTTAAGTGTCGAAAACAACCTCAATACTGAAACGATTTCAAATCCCCAATTGCTGAAGCTCAATAAGAGTTCTGTAATCGAAAGCCCTCAACCATTTGTCCTTCATAGAAATCGGGTTTATTTTCACCGTTATTTTCAGTATGAAAACCTAATACTTGATAAAATTGCCGCATTAAGTAAATACGGAGAAAATTGCCATGCTGATCGAAAAAGAAAATTGAAAGAAATGTCAGATACCCTAAAAAGTATTTTTGACCTCAACTCTTCGGGAAACAATCTGCAGTTTGTGGCTGCAGTTACTGCCTATTTGAATGATTTTGCCATTATTACCGGTGGTCCCGGTACAGGTAAAACAACCACCGTAGCGAATCTAGTGGCCTTGCTTTACATGGAAAATCCCGAGATGAAAGTTGCTGTAGCTGCACCTACCGGCAAGGCTTCTGCCCGACTCAATGATGTGTTTAAAGCATTCAAAAAAGAAAGCCTGGAGATTGATATCCTTCAAAAAATTAACAGCCTGGAAGCCAAAACCATACATCGTCTTTTGGGCGGCTATCATCGATTTAAACACAATGCTGACAATCCGCTGGATCTTGATCTTCTGATTGTGGATGAGTGTTCAATGATTGATGCTGCATTGATGGCTAAACTGCTTTCTGCCGTACCCGATCATGCCCGACTGATCCTATTGGGTGACAGAAATCAGCTGAGTTCAGTGGAAGCAGGCAGTATTTTTGCCGATCTCTGCGTGGCCGGACTTCATAAAGGCAATGTTTTTTCTGAAAATTTCCAACAATTTTTAAATGACCTGTCAATTCCATTCCGTTTGGAATTGAACATATCAACGGATTCAAACCCACTACCCGACTGCATTACAGAATTAAACACAAGTCACCGCTTCAAAGAAGGTGAAGGCATCAGCAGGTTCAGCAGACTGACGATTTCCGGAAAATCCGATGATTTTGATTATAGTGACTATATAAAACCCGTCGAATCGGGGCAAACTGTCAAAATAACAGATACATCTTCGCTAAAAATCGAGGAAAATTCGGAATTTAAAATGCTTTTAAAAGAAATAGAAAACTATCTGAAAGAAGCAGATATCAGTAAATCTTTTGAAAAACTAAACACATTTAAAATACTTTGTGCCACCCGCGAAGGCAAATTTGGGATGCACAGTATTAACAGGCTGATTGAGCAAAGTCTCGGCATTAAATCCGAAAAGAAAGAATACTACCATAAACAGCCTATTTTGATTACCAAAAACGATTCCCTATTAGGCATTTTTAATGGAGATATCGGTATTGTGATCAATAAAAACGAAGGTATGAAATCCGAGGACGGTAAAAAATCAGCCGAAAAACTATCTGCCTATTTTAATATTAAAGGGGAATTGAAAGAAATTCCTTTGATGTATATTACTGATTATGAAACAGCCTTTGCCATGACCATACACAAAAGTCAGGGATCGGAATACGATAAAGTATTTGTTTTTCTGCCATCCAATCCCGATCACCCCTTACTCAGCAGGGAATTATTGTATACTGCTGTCACCCGTTCAAAATCGCAGTGTTTCGTATATGGGACTGAAGATGTCATCCGCAGTTGCATTAGCAAACAGATAAAGCGGGTTTCAGGAATAAGCGAAAGGTTAGGTAATGATTGAAATGAAATTTTATTGTTTAATTGACATTTTTGCAAACCCAATCCCCTTATAATTATGCATCTCTATCAATCATATAACTATAGATGTCTGACTCAAAAACTGTCAGAGATTTACAATAAGGACAACAGTTCTATTTTCAGGAAAGAATACATTTTTTATCAGGCAAAGGGCATTGTAGAGCGGCTTCCGGCTGACATGGCAGCTATTTCCGGTTTTTTTGGCGGTGCAGACTTTTACCCCATTTTCAAAATGGAGGGAATTGTAGCCGATATATTGGGACTAAATCCTGATGCCGAATTTAATCGGGTTGAGCTAGAATGGAACATTTATCTGGCCTTGGGCAGCGATGAATTTAAAAATGCAGCAGTGGAATGCGCTGAATATTTCCACAATGACAATTTAAAGAGAATGCTGCTTGCAGGTAAACTGCAGGAGTCTTTTTCTTCCTATATCGAATTCCAGCCTGAATTGCTCCGGAATTGGGAAAATGGAATATATATAGAGCAAAATCTGCGCGAAAAATGGCAGGCAAAACTTTGGCATTTACTGCTGAAAATTGACAGTTTCAGGAACAAATGGGCTTCAACGGAAAACATTGCAAATTCTCTCAGAATTGAGAAAGAACAAGCATTGGTACTTGAAAAACTCCCCAGAATTTTCCTGTTTGGCATTTCTTCTGTTTCAGATCAGACCTTGAGTCTGTTGAAATTATTGTCAGAATGCGGGGTTGAAATACATTTTTTTCTATTCAGTCCGCTCAATAATAAAAACAGGGAGAATAATTTTGTGGATTATTTAGCTAAACCGGCTTTTGATACCGATCTGTTGTTTAAAAAACATTTTTCAAATCTTAGCGCTGAAGAATTAGTACCTGATTCAGAACCTAAAAATACAAATCTGTACAACCTTCAGCAATTGATACTATCTGCAGCTGACACTGACTTACTGCCCATATTGGAAGATGACAGCCTGACATTGAACTCCAATTATACAGCTGTCAGAGAATTGGAATCACTTTATCAGCATTTGCTTTATCTCAATTCAAAAGATACTGCAGAGCCCTTGTTACCTAAGGATATTCTGGTGCTCATACCCAATTTGGAGGAATATACACCTTTTATTTCCTCTGTTTTTGAAAGCGGTGATTACCTGTACAATTTCCCTTACAGCATAGAAAAACAACATTTTAATTCCATTGATTCCAAAGCAGCTGTGGTGGATAGTCTCTTAAATTTCGAGGAGAGAAATTTTACTTCCGAACAGGTACTTCAGCTATTGGAAAACAAAGCACTTTCAGATGTTTTTGGTATAAATGATTTAGACAAATTAAGGGAACTGTTGGCCGAGGCAAATATCTGCAGAGATTATAAAGGTACAGGCGATATTGAAAATGAAACCTATCTCGTAAGCTTCCGTTATGGCTTACAGCGCCTTGCTTATGGATTTGCTTTGGGTGAAGATGTCAACTTTATCAGCGATGAAATCAGCTTTGAGGCTCCGGAAGGAATGGAAATATTTCCCTGCGGCAATTTTGACGGCAGTTCAGACCAATTGCAGTTTTCCCGATTCTATGCTAGACCTATTGCTGCTTTGGTCACTGCTATGGTAAAATAACTTAATTTTATCATAATAAGGCTTATCGTTTCATAGGGTCGTGAGGCATTGCAACGGACAGTTGATCAAGCGACA
>CAINVS010000005.1 GCA_903854205.1 uncultured Bacteroidota bacterium
CAATGAAAGGATTTTTTAGGCTGACAAGGCAGAAAACGCAGCTGAAGTGGTGCCTTCAGCGAGGCTTTCTAACGATGTCAGTATGAAAAATCCTTCATTCAAAGTTGTTATTATTTGTGATTGGTTACTTAGATTAAAATAAGGGCCAATTCACTATCTAATGCTCAAACATATAATACAAAACCATCACAGCATAGCCTACCGCATTAGCGGAAAAGGCCCCTGCCTGTTATTTCTCCACGGATTTTGCGAAGACAGCAGCATGTGGGATAATTTCAGTATCGGATTTCAAGAATCCTATAGCGTATTGAGGCCCGATTTGCCCGGATTTGGCATATCGGAAGCATACGAAACAATCTCGGTAGAAGCAATGGCGGAAGCTTTGAATGCAGTTTTGGAAAATGAAAAAATTGAAAACTGTGTATTGATCGGACATTCTATGGGCGGTTATATAGCAATGGCCTTTGCAGAAAAATATGCAGCTAAATTAAAGGGGCTCTGCCTTTTTCATTCACATCCCTTTGCCGACTCGGAAGAGAAAAAACAGAATCGCAGAAAAACAATAGAATTTATGGAGCGTTGGGGATCTGCCGCCTTTGTGAAGGAGCTGGTTCCCAAGCTGTTTGCAAAAAGTTTTGTTCAGGGAAATGCCGAATTTGTGAGCAAGTTTTCCGCAAGGGCTGAAGACTTTCCTCAAAAGGGCATTATAGCCGCTACCAGAGCAATGATTGACAGGCCAGACAGATCTGAAGTCCTGAAAGTATTGAAATGTCCGATTCTCTTATAATTGGCAAATATGATGAGGCAATTCCTTTAGACATTAGTGAGGCTGCGCTGAAATTGCGGGCCGATGAAAAATCCTATATTTTGCCGGTTTCGCACATGGGAATGTTCGAAGCAAAGGAGGACTGTCTGACAATTCTCGAAATGTTTTTGTCCGAAATCCAACACTGATTGCAGAATTTGCGTTTTAATATATTGGTACTTGGTAGAGGGGTACAAAGTAGAGGGTAATAAACTTTTTACTCAGTACTTTTTTGTTCACATTAACACGGATTTTTAAAAAATGCGGATTATGTTATAGTGCTGAATCGAGCAAAACAGAATATCTGCGATATATTAGTAAATAAACATACCGTCTTATGCCTTTTTACATCATCTTATTGCTCTTATTTTTCAATCATCTGCAAGCGCAGGAAGCGCCTTACAGGTCGGGAGAATTATTGCTGCAATTTGAAAAAGGGCAGGATGCAAAAAAATGGCAGGGCTTAAAATCAATAACATCCGGCAAACTAAAACCGCTGGATGAAGCTTGGAATCTGTATTTGTTGGAATTTGACACCCTGAATTTTACAACTGAATCCTTATTAAAAAATTTGCAAAAGGACAAGGCCATCAGATTTGCACAGCCAAATCATATCCTCAGTCTGCGCAATTTACCCAATGATCCAAAATATGATCAATGGCAATGGAATTTGGAACTGTTGGGACTTCCGATAGCCTGGGAATACAGTACCGGTGGACTTACTGCTATGGGCGACAGTATCGTAGTGGCAGTCATTGATGGCGGATGCGATCTCGGTCATGAGGACCTTTCGGCCAATATTTGGAAGAATTGGCATGAAATTCCGGGAGACAGCATTGACAATGACATTAATGGCTATGTCGACGATTTTTTTGGCTGGCAGGTCGTCAATGAAAATGATCAGCATGATGCAAATTCCCACGGGAGCTCTGTTTCAGGTATTATCGGTGCTGTGGGAAATAATGGCGTTGGTATGAGCGGCATCAACTGGAATCTGAAAATGATGCAGATTTCTGCTCAGGAACAGGATTTACTGCTGGAATCCAATATTATCAAAGCTTATCGATATTTGTTGGATCAGCGTAGAATTTACCGACTGACAGCAGGGGAGAAAGGCGCCTTTGTTGTGGCTGTAAATCTTTCAGCCGGGGTTGATTATGGCAAAGCAGCTGACTTTCCAATCTGGTGTGCCATTTACGATTCACTTGGCGCTGAAGGAATTTTGAGCGTTGGTGCAGTGATGAACAATAACATAAATGTTGATAATCTGGGCGATATGCCCACTGTTTGTCCTTCGCCCTTTCATATTGCGGTAACCAATACGACAAGATACGATGGGTTGGATGTCAATGCAGCTTATGGCAATAGGCATGTGGACATCGGCGCTCCGGGAGCTGTATACAGCACAAGGCCGGCCAACACTTACAATGTTTTTGGCGGAACATCGGGCGCGGCTCCACATGTAACTGCTGCAATTGCCTTGTTATCTGCCTTCCCGGATCTGAGATGGGCTGATTTTCTAAAGACGGAATCAGCAGATGCTGCAAAAGAGATTAGAAATATCATTATGTTGGGCGCTGAAGACTTGACTGTGCTTGAAGGGAAAACAAGCAGTGGCGGTCGTTTGAGCATTGGAAAATCTATGCAGCTGTTGGATGAAAGACAGGCAATTCCTGAAAATGCGCTGAGTGTTCAGCCTTGGGTGGGTGGGCAGATCCTACTGAAATTCAATATCAAAGAGCCGGGAGATTATGTTTATGACATCTTCGATGTCTTGGGCAGGTTGCGCTATCGTGGGACCTTATCGGCCGCAATGGCAGATATTTACAGTGTTTTTTTGGATTGGGAACTGATTAAAAAAGAAATGATTTTTATCAGATTATCAACCAAAGCAGGTAAAAGACTTGGTGTTGTTAAGTTTTAGCCAATCTTAAATAACTAGAAATAAACTGTCGTAAATAAATGCTCAAATTTTAATATTATGAGAATTATTCTGCGTCTAATTATCAAAACACTAATTTCAACTTTTGCTGTGAGTTAGGCCAATTCTGCCTTACAGAAAGCTTAGCTTTTTGTCGGTCATATGGAAGAGGGTACCAAAAGTGCTATTTATGAAATGAGTAAATTACCTGCTTTTCTAAAAAGTAAAGGTATTGCTGTAAAACTTTCTATGATTAAGTGTAAAAATTCTTTATTATTTGGATGCAATTTATTTGAAGTTGACGTCTATAATATTACTTTCACAATAAATCATTTCTGATTTTTTGTTATGTTTTAGGGTTGTACGGAATTTAAGCTGAATTTTATGAATACCGGGGCTTGTAATTTTATAAGCTTCCGAAAAATCAAAATTGACCTCGACTTTTTCTCCGGCTTTAATACTCATAAAATGTTTGGGTTTTGGATTTCCTCTTTTAACTATGATACCTAAATATGGAATCTGTTTTCCTTCAGAATCAGTTATTTCTAAAAGTTTGCAGTGAAGACCTTCAAGTGGTGTATTCCATTGAAGAAGTTCGACAGTTTCCTCACTGTTATTAGTTATTTCAATGGAAAGGAGCGCCGGTTGATTTATCTCAAAATTTTGTTGAGCAGTAATTTTAGCGTTGATAACGTTACTGTTTTGAGTATTTGATAAAGTGATTTGACAAAGTTCAAGTAAAAATAATAACAGTTTCATGAAGGTGTTTTGATTTTTTAACAGATAAATACCGTATCAATAATAATACCTTTTTTAAAAAAAAAACTGCTGAAATAAATAAACATATTTCGGCAGTAAAACTAATTATTTTGAATATTATTGGCCTTCTTCGCCGCTATCGCTGTCATTTACATCTTCTTCTTCGATTATTTCAGTTTTTTGGGCCATCCCGATTTTCATGAGGACATAAGTGAATTCACATTTTTTCTTTTTGTTCAAGCGGTCAAGCATTAATCCCAACATTTCTTCTTCAGAAATATCGGCTTCATCAACATCTGAGTATTTTTTTGTGAGTTCTTCAACCATTTTGTTGTTGCAGGCGTCAAATTCAGCTGATTTCTCTTCGCTCGACATAATTTCAGACTGTTCCCCAATTTTAATAATAGTTTCTTCCGAAAGCTCGCCCATCATTTCAGCAACTTCGTCTTCAGACATTGTTGAAAGTTTGATAATGATATCTCTGATTTCGGGATCAATTTCTGCATAAACCTTATTTACGCAATTACACATATAATCGGCAGCAAAATTAGCAGCTTCTTCAATACGGTCCTGAGCTTTGAGGTTGAAAGATAGTCCAGAAAATAGAATGATTGGAAGGAGGAATTTTTTCATTTGATAAAGTATTAATTGTTAAAATTTGATTGTTATTCCAAGTATAGCTACATAATTTAGCTTTTAGCTGAGATTATTATTGATAATTTAGAAAATGATTTTATCAAGCTAAGGTAAAAGTACAATTTTCCCGAACTGCTGACCTTCGTCCATATGCTTAAAAGCCTCTGCTCCCTCAGACAGGGCCCAGGTTTCTTTTACAAAGGGTTCAATTTTATATTTGTTTATAAATTCAATCATTAAACAGAAATCATTATCATCGCCCATAGTAGACCCGAACATTGAAAGTTGTTTCCAGAACATTTTTTGTGGATTTACTTTAAAACTTCCGCATGTGCCACCGTAGAAAACTATTCTTGCTGCCGGATTGGCCAGATCAAGAAAATATTGAAATCCTTCACCGCCCGCGCTGTCGAGAATGACATCAAAACCGCCATTGGCTTTTTTCTCCAATTCTTTGTGCCAATTTTCTGTTTTGTAATTGATGCCGCCTACTGCACCCAGAGAAACTGCCAAATCAATTTTTTCATTAGCACCTGAAGTGACCCAAACTTCAGCGTCAATAGCCATTGCCATTTGAAAGCCCATGAGTGCTACTCCTCCGCCTATACCTGATACTAAAAGTCTTTCACCTTTTTTGAGCCCGGCCTTAGTGAATAGGGAACGGTAGGCAGTGAGTCCGGCTAAAGGTAATGCAGCCGCCTGTACAAAACTCAAATGTTCCGGTTTTTCGACCAATCTATCGGCTTTTACACAGAGATATTCACACAAAGTCCCATTGGTGGGCATGCCTAAGATATGGTATTTTTTGTCCTGCACGGCAGGGTTTTGGCCCCAATTATTATTTGGATTGATGATTACTGGCTTATTCAACCATTTTGCAGAAACATCTGCACCCAATTCAATTACTGTTCCAGCCCCATCAGAGCCAGGAATTACAGGTATTTTGATATTGGGATAAAGTCCCTGAGAGATGTATATGTCACGATGATTTAGTGCCGCTGCTTCGATTTTTATAAGAACTTCACCTGCTTTTGGGCTTGGCGTTTCAACTTCTTTAAATACGGGAGCCGTATTTACGGCTTCAAGGACTAATGCTTTCATTGATAGTTAGGAATTGTTATTTACTTAGCGCCACTTCCAAATACCAGTTTGGTTTTGGGTAACCAGTCTCTGAGTTGAGATTGGTTTGCAGGGTCAATATTGTTGCCATTAAGATATAAGGTATGCAGATTTTTTAGATCACCAATCCCTTGTGGTATGGTTGCCAATTTGTTATAACGCAGATCTATCTCCTGAATGTTTTCCAATTTGAGCAGTGCCTCCGGAAATTCAGTAATTTCATTCTTTGCCAAGTTAATTTTTGTAAGCATTTTCAATTCTTCAATTTCTGCGGGCAGTGAAGTAATTCTGTTGGATCGCAAATTCAAATTTTTCAAATTTTTCAATTTGCCAATACCTTTTGAAATACCCGAAATATTATTTTCTGATAAATCAAGTTCTTCCAGATTATTTCTTGAGGATAAATCCTTTTTAGTAGGACTCCAAACAGTGCCGGAACCTAAGGATTCACTGTTGTTTGTACCACAGGAAAATATCGAAAAAATAATTGCAAAACAGCATAGCGCTGCAATGTATGGTTTCATAGTAAGTTTAAAAATCTACAGTTTGTAAATGGAGGACATTAAAACCTTAAAACGTAAGATTTCGAAGAAATATCCATACAAATCGAAACCTGTGAAAAATTTACAATAAAAAATTGTCAAAATATAATTTTTTATCTTTGATTTAGGTATTTTCGACAAAAAGTTATCGATGGTAAATAGCAAAAGTTATGAATAAGAAAACACTGCTAAGCGAATAATGTTTTTTTATCTTTTTCTCTTACTGAGGCACTAAATAATCTGCTTCAGCTGACTCTTTAGCCTTGTCCTTATAAAAATCCATTCATTGGAAATTTATTGTTATTTTTGCCCAATTACTAAATTTAAATTACTAAGATGTTTCGTAAATAAAAACGAGATATAAAAATCAGACTTTTATGTCATATTATTTAATTTATGCACAAGAAAATGTTCATTTTGCTAATCAATTTTTAAGTTTTTTTGAGGGTACTCAAATAATAGTTGAGACGAACCCAAATCCGATAACATTTGAAGCGCAATTAGAAAATACGAAAGAAAATATTTTAGTGTTTATTTGTGATGATTTATTAAAATCACAATCTATCATGGAGTGTTTGATTGCTCTTCTTCAAGACAATAGCAAAAAATTTTTGACAGTACTTGTGGATAGCCGTCGACAGAAAAATGATAATCCCGGCGAGTTTGTAAATTATCCGACAAAAATAAATTCGATACATGAAGTCATGCAATATCGCGATTTTTGGTACGAAGAGTGGATAAGGCTTAATAAACTTTGTAACAGCAGCAATGGGGTTGATCTCATTGAATTGGAACATCAAAAAGAAGTAGCAAAAAGCATTTCTACCAATATTGGCGCTTTTCTAAGAAAAATAAATCATTTACAGCCAATCAGTTGGGAGCAGTTTTCTGCTGATGGATTTAAATATTTTCTTGATAAAGCCGAATTGCAGATTCCTGAGCAGGAGATTGAACTTTTAGCAGAACAAAAAGAAACAGTAAAGGAAATATTAAGTGAAAGTATAGTTGATTTTACTCAATTGGTTACTGAAAAGGAAGGGCAACATTCAGCAAAAATTGAAATAACGGAAACGATTGAGGAGGAAGAAAAAGTTGAATCATTTGTACTTTTCGATCTCATTGAGAAAAAACCAGAAATAGTTGAAACTCCCCTGATATTGGGAGTTTATAGCGAAAAGGAATCAGGAGAGGAAAATGTAATAGCTTTAGAATTAACAACAAATATTGGAAATATGGATAATCTGAAGAATAGCGAAGAGCAAAAGGGAATAGATAAACCTATCAGTGATGAGCCTAAAACGGTACATTCGAATCCTGAGGAAATGAATAACCCGGATCTGCTTTTTTATCTGGCGGAGTCAGCTGCAGAAGAAGTAGATTTTCAGTTGTCCCGCCAATGTTATCAGCGCATTTTGAAATTGGAACCAATGAATGGCAGAGCGCTTATTTGGCTGGCAAGAATTATAAATAATCATTTTGACGGAGAATCTGCTTTAGTGGATGATCTTTATAAAAAGGCTATGTTCTGCAATGAAGAAACCGATCTGTTATTTTATGAATATGGGGTCCACCTTTCAAAGAATTTTGAATCCTATCACCGTGCCGCCGATATGCTGCAAAGGGCAATTGATCTGAATCCTGCCTTCGATTTAGCTTATCTGGAACTGGCCAATTGTCAGTACAAACTTGGACAGAACGGATTGGCTAAATCGAATTATCTTCAGGCCTGTCTCATCAGCAATGAGAATAGGACCGCCGAAGCAGATTTACTTTACTCAGTCTATAATCCTGTTCCAATTTCGGCTGAGGAAGATGAGGTATTGGCTCAGCCTATTAAACATCCAAATGAGGATACAGTTGTCATGGTAACAGGTGCTACTTCAGGAATCGGCAGGGCAGTGGCTGAGCTTTTTGCCCTGAATGGTTACAAAGTTATTATCACCGGTCGCCGTGCTGACAGATTGGAAGAAATTAAGTCGGAACTCGCTTCGCGTTATCCATTACAGTTGGAAACGCTTTGTTTTGATGTCAGAGATTTTGATTCCGTTAATAATGCATTAAAAGAATTGCCCGAAGCCTGGAGAGATGTAGATATTCTTATTAATAATGCAGGTTTGGCAAAAGGCCGTTCTCCATTCCATTTGGGAAATTTGGATCATTGGGAAACCATGATCGATACCAATATAAAAGGATTGTTATACGTTACACGTGCCATTTCGCCGCGAATGGTAGAACGTGGAACCGGTTTTATTATCAACATCGGATCTGTTGCCGGAAAGGAGGCTTATACCGACGGTAACGTTTATTGCGCCACTAAAGCAGCGGTAGATATGCTGACCAAAGGACTCCGTCTTGATTTACACAAGCATGGCATTCGTGTTTCTGCAGTTCATCCGGGGCATGTAGAAACTGAGTTTGCTTTGGTTCGATTTGACGGTGATGAGCAAAAAGCAAATATTTATGAAAACTTCACTCCGTTGACGCCAATGGATGTTGCGGAGACTATTTATTATATAGCGACACGCCCTGCTCATGTTAATATTCAGGATGTACTGATGTTCAGCACGCAACAGGCTTCTGCCACAGTAGTTGATATGAGCGGAAAGAAATATAAAGATTAGAAAGTTTACAAAAATCATAAAAGTAAAAAAAACCTTATATGTAGTCTTATAGACAAAAAAAGCCGGATGATTGCTCATCCGGCCTTATACTTATATAGCTTTACCTAAAAGGATTTTAGACTAGTTCCACCAAAGGTCAACCAAAGTAAGGTTGCCTTCCCAAACAGCAGCATTAGCGCCATTAGATGTCCAAATCAGGTTGTCAGTGCTGTTACCGGAAAAGTCAGTGTATGTAGCGCGGAAAGGGTCTGTTGCTACAGTTGCACCAATTGGAGTTTTAGGTGCTTTTACAGTAGCTTCCCACATACCATTAGCACCTACAGTAGCAGTGTAAACTAATTGATTAAGGTTGCTGTTGTAAGTTGATGCACCAGGAAAATCGTTAGGATTGATAACGATGAATACTTTAGTTCCAGTTGGAGCGAATTCAGGTTCGCCAAGTGAAGTCCCTTCATCATCAAGATCAGCATAAGCATAACCTTTGATTGTAGCTGTACCAGCGCTTTCGATTACATTAACCGCAGTTGGCTCTTCAATTTTTTTGCAAGAAGTGGTGAAAACAAATGCACCAAAGATAACAGCAAGAATTGCAATATTTTTCATATCTTTTTTAGATTTAAAAGTTGATTAACAATTGAAAATTTATACGAGTTTAATTATGTTTAAGCTCGAACAAAATTGGAATCAATATTTGATTAGAAGTGGAACATCAGGTTGATAGCACCACCCCAAACACCAGTAGCTACGCCAAAGTTAGTTAGGATATTAGCATCAACATCACTTACGTTAATGAGTGAGTTTGAGTTTGCTTCCCACTCTTCTCTAACCACTTCACTGCGGTTTAATCCTGTGTAACGGAGACCAAGTGTAAACTCAGCGCCGATAGAAATTTGAGGAGCAAAGAAATACTCAACTCCAGCAAAACCCATAGCAGAAAGGCTAAAGCTGTTGGCGAAAGTACGTGAAAGTACACGTGAACCTACCTGACCGCTATTACCAGCTGCAAAGTTGGTAGTAGTAGTTGGTGTTTGGTTGCCTGCGGTAATTGCATTACCGTAAGTATATTTTTCGTTTGAAGTGTTAAGGCCAATCATAGCCTCACCACCATATACACCCATCAAGCGACCTTTGCCACGACGGAATTCCATACCACCACCCAAGTTCAAACCAAAGTTGTTATTGACCAACTCATCTTCAACTTCAATGTTGTTTTGTGGAACAGCCTGACCGTCAAGGATAACGCGATTAACGTCCTGTACAGTTGACTGGTTAATAGAGAAACGACCGCGGATAGCAGTTGTTTCAGAAAGGAAATACTTGCCATAAAGAGTACCGCCTACTCCAGCGCCGCCCTGATTAGCAAAATTGGCTGAAAGGCCATTGTTGGTGTTAGCGTTGAACATATTACCGGCAAAACGCAAGAAAGGCAACGCATCGAAACCGATGGCGAATGAGCCTGCTTCTGGCAGAACGGCGAAACCGTTTTTGTTGGTAAATTGTTCTACACCACCGGTGGTTGTTGTTTCTTCTTCTTCCTGAGCACTAACTGCACCAGTGAAAGAAACAAAAGCCATCAAGAATAAAATTGACAGTTTTTTCATAAAAAATTTGGTTTTTCAGAATAAAACAACTTGCATTACAATTATAAAAAAAGCTAAAAGCTATATAAGTCTTTGTGTTTTTCCATGACTAAACATGGGTGTTTTAATTTCGGTAGAAGTTATGCGAAATAATTTGATATTCGCAAGTACTTTTAAAAAAACTGAATTTCTAATATCGAATTTTCTTATACATTGTTGATACTAAGTTGATTTTCTAGAAAATAGTGATAAAATGATTTTAAGCAGTTTTTTTATAAATACAATAGTATTTCCATCAAAACAAAGCTAAGACGCAGGGTTGGTTCAGAAGGTTGGAATGGATTTCAAAAAAAAATCAATTATTTTCGCAAAGCCCCATTGATAGGCAATTTTTTAAAAATAAAAACTGCGAATAATGATAAAAAAGTTATTTTTGATGTTCACTTTTTGTTTTACGAGTAATTTTAAAATTTTCATTTATGATAAATCATGAACGCTACCTCCGGCGATGTATTGAACTGTCCAAACTTAGTAATGGCCTAAACAGACCCAATCCGGAAGTCGGCTCAGTTATTGTCTGCAATAATACTATTATAGGCGAAGGTTATCATAAATGCTATGGTCAGGCGCACGCCGAAGTAAATGCGATTGCTTCGGTTGATGATCAGTCTTTGCTATCAGAAAGTACGATATATGTTACTTTGGAACCTTGTTTCCATTTCGGTAAAACGCCGCCCTGTGTAGAACTGATTTTAAAACACAAAATACCAAGAGTGGTGATCGGCTGCACAGATCCTTATCACGAAGTGGCCGGGAAAAGCATCGAAAAACTCAGAAAGGCCGGGGTGGAGGTAACTGTAGGAATTTTAAACGAAGAAGTGGAATGCCTGAACCGCCGTTTTTTTACGAATGTGCGCAATAATAGACCTTTTATAGTATTGAAGTATGCTGTCTCAGCCGATGGATTTATGGGGAGAACAGGTGAAAATCTTCAAATTTCCGGTCCGATCAGCAAAAGATGGGTGCATAAACTGAGATCGGAAGAGGCAGCAATTTTGGTAGGAACGGAAACTGCCTTGTCTGATAATCCGCAACTTAATGTACGTCATTACTTCGGACCTCAACCGCTCAGGCTTGTACTTGACAGAACATTGCGGCTGCCGGATAATCTGCATCTTTTTGACGGAACTCAGCCAACTGCAGTATTTACGGAAAATTTTAAGGTTTCAGAAATTGAAAATTTAGAATATATTCAAATTCCTTTTGGTACTAATGATTTTCTGTTCAAAATGCTTGATTCTCTGTACAAAATGCGAATTGTTTCTGTCCTTGTTGAGGGTGGGGCAAGTTTGTTGAACAGTTTTTTGGCATCGGGACTTTGGGATGAGGCATACATTTTGCGCAGTAATAATGTCAGACTTGAATCAGGAATTGAAGCTCCTCAAATTCAGGCAAAATATTTCACCGAAAGGTCCATTCTGGGTGAAGATTCCCTGGAACATTATCAGCATAAATAAGCACCCGAAAAATGAAAATTATAGCCTTTTTTCTTGCAGCCCTTCCTTTATTTTCCTGTAATTTTTTTTCGTCAGAACAGGCAGAAGGATTTTCAAATTCAGGATCTGCTCCGAAGCATAAAATTGACAGTTTGTCATTGCCAAAAGCAGTAAAATACAGCTGGTTGAAAACCGGTGATTATCAGACTTCAACTGCTCTGGTCAACCAAATCCCTCTTCCCCAAGGTTATGAGCGGCAAACTGCGGCCTCCGGTTCTTTTGCCGAATGGCTGCGCTTTTTACCATTGCTTCCAAAGAATGAAAAAGTCAAGCTCTTTGACGGAAAGGAAAAGAACTATCAGGCCGGTGCTTACAGAGTAGTTAATATCGATATCGGAAAATCCGATCTGCAGCAATGCGCCGACGCTATCATGCGCCTGAAATCGGAGTATCATTACAGCCGCGGAGAATTCGATAAGATTCATTTCAATTATACCAGCGGACACAAAGTATCTTTCGACGACTGGCGAAAGGGCAAAAAACCGCTAATCTCGGGCTCAAAAGTCAGCTTCAGTGCTGCCTCCGGCAGTACTGACAATTCCTATTCAAATTTTCAGAAATATTTTCGCAATATATTTATGTATGCGGGTACTGCCTCTTTGGAAAAGGAATTGAAACCACAAAAATTGGCAGAATTAAAAGCTGGCGATTTATTTATAAAAGGTGGTTTTCCCGGACATGCGGTACTTGTAATGGATGTTGCAATTAATAAAAAAACCGGAAAAAAGATTTTTCTGTTAGCACAGAGTTATATGCCCGCACAAAGCATCCACATACTGAAAAATTTAAAACATAATACTGAATTATCCCCTTGGTATCCTGAAGATTTTGGTGAAACACTGTTTACACCGGAATGGGAATTTTCCCAAAGTTCCTTAAAAACCTGGTGATTTTGATGTGGTGATGGTGCGGATGAATGAGCTTGTCAGTTAGCAAGACAAGTTGTGCGAATGAACGGGTGTACTCTCGTAAAATTCTGTTAATCAAAATTATATAGTTTGTTTTTCTAATGTTTTGACGCAGGCTAAAATCGCTTTTTTGATACATCCTCAAATTCATTTCATGGAACTTCGTTTCGCTGCGCGGAGCTCACTCCGTTCGGTTGTCAAATCCTCAAATTTTATAATTAAAATCACTACCAATTCGAAAAGGCCTTATTAAAAACATCCTCAATAATCTGAGCATAAATTTCCTTTAAGAGCTGTGTTTCAACAGCACTCAGGTCAGCATCTGACGCAAAGTCGGCAAAGCGGCTAAAAGAAGGCGACCAGCTTTTCATTTCCTGCTTTTCACTTTTGCATTGAATTTCCATCCGGATACTCAATCTTTGCAATGCGACCGTTTGTCCCGGTTGTGGAGCAATAGGGGAGATCTGATAGCTTGTAACTGCACCTGAAAATTCAATATCGCCCTTAATGTCACGATATTGCAGTTTGGTATCGTTCAGGATTCTCTGTTTCAATTGTTCCGAAAATTGCTGTCCGATTGTAGGCGGAGCATTGCCTGCTGTAGTTTCAAACTGTTCTACCGAAAATGTCTTTACATCGGGGCTGATATCGTAAGCATTGAAACGAAAGGTACAAGCCGAGAATAGAATTAAAAAAAAAAATAAAGATATCTTTTGCATATGTTTACTAATTATCATTAATTTTCTTTCAAAGTAAAAAGGAAATCAAGGCACTGAGTTATAGAAATATTATTATTAAAAAAACATTTTTTACTAAATATTGGGGATAACTCCATATTGCTCTTGTAGCTTTTACTAAATAACAAAATTATAAATTTTTTTCAATGAAAACGATTGCAGTTACATTTAAGGATCGGACATGTTGATGTTGCTGCTAAAATTCAGAATGCTTTACTAATAACAACAATTTTAATTGAAGAATCTTTTTAGCTCAAACCAAAGTTATTCTTCTGAATTTGTTTTCGACAATAATCCCAATGTCAATGGAACTGATACTGCCAAAAGCAGCACAGCACCCAATAGCCAAAACCACATTGTATTAGTACCCTTTTTGGAGATACTGATAGGGCTGCTGTCGCCCAACAGGATAAAAGCAGCCCAAAATGTTGGATGGGCTGCGGCCTGATTTATTGCGTTGGCATTATTTCTAATGTATTCTAATTTTGCCATTTGCAGCGCTTCAGCTTTATTCATACCCTTGTCCAGGTTTTTATAGAAAAGCTTCATGATGAGGGATGTAGAATAATCATTAACCTGCCAGAGACTAACTACAAGGCTGGGTACTCCCGCATACATAAATGACCTCGCAAGAGACATTATACCTTCTCCTTGAATAAATTTCCCATAGCCTGTTTCACAGGCAGATAGCACAACTAACTGTGCATTCAATCTCATGTGTGCTATCTCCCAAGCTTCCAGCATATTATCTTCGATGCTATCGCCATTTTCAGTAAAGGCAAGGGCTGATAGGATAGGAGTATTATTGTTCAAAACACTATGCATGGCTAAATGTATAACCCCAAAATCTTTGGCCTTTGCTTTAAATGCCCATTCATTAGCAGCAGCATCTTGCCAAAATTGACCGCTGAATACCTCTGAGAGGGACTTCACTTCTTCTCTTGCAGCAGGTAATTCCTGTAACGCATCTCTTAGATTTCTGAGTTGGTTCGACCTTTCAGTTCGGTTGCGCAGGCTATCAACCCCACCAGTATAGGATGCCGCTACTGCCAAGATTTTTGATCTTAGCCAAGGTTTTTTCTGCTTAAGATTTTCTTTCCAAAGTGTTGCAGAATAATTGTATGTGACCTTAAAAGTATTAAGTATATAAGGAAGCTCGGCATAATTCTTCTTTTCTTTAATTTCAGAAGTCAGGAAGCTTTCAAATGGTAAATGTCCCAACTCACCATCTGCTACAATAATGAGCTGTTTGTTATTTGAATCTTTGATTAAAGGGGCTAATATCTCTTTATAGAACCAGTAAGCACTTGAAGTGTAGAGCATATAGGCTTCAGTTTCATTATTCCTGATAAACTGATAATCAGCTAATGATTTTCTTAAATCAGAGACCTTTGAACTAAGCAGTTTTCGAGTAATTGGCAGGCTCAGCAGGATTTTTTTTTGTTTGTCAATATAAAATGCAAATAATGTAGAATCGCTGACATAATACTCAATAAATGATGTTCCTGTGCTCAAAAGTTTCTGAATTTCTTCAGCTTTAACTGTGGTTTCTTCATATTTTATTTTGTAGTACTTAGAGTATTTTCTTTCAAGGTTTGTTTTAAATTTTATAATATCGTTTTGTAATGCATTGTTTTGTTTGTGTATTTCTGCAAGTTCTGCCTCTGATTTTGTCTCAATCTCTGCCTTTTTTAATTTATCGGCCAGTTGTTCCAGTTCCAATTCTTTTAGTACTAAACTATCCGGTAAATCGCTCATAGATCTTGCTCTTTGAGTCTTAGTTGCCTCAGAGAGCAGCATAGATTTATTTAATTCTGAAAATGAAAAGGCATCATTAAAATTTTTATCAGCTCCAAGTTTGCCGGCATATTCTAGACTCAATGCAATGATTTTATTATTGCTTTTAATAATTTTTAGTTTGTCAGAATTGGAACTGAAACGATTTTTTAGTTTTTCATTATAACGTATGGCAATTTTACAGATTTTGTATGCGGATTCAAGATCTTCAATATGATTAAATAATTTATATTTCTTATCATAAGCATATATAATGCTCAAAATTAGATTTTGAAATTTATCTTCTTCAACGTATCTGAATTTGTCAATTTCGTCGAAATTAAAATCAGTTTCAAATTCCAAATCAGGACTTGCCGCTACAAGTCCTTCTCTGCAAATTGACAAAGCACTGTCAGGCTGATTATTTTTAATAAAGTAATGTGCGAAATTAATATAGAAAGTAGTTGATTCGGGTTTTAAAAGAAATTCTGCCCCCAATGACTTATATTTTGAAAAAGAAGATAATGCTTCTTTGTAACGACCGGCATCTGTGTATAATCTTGCAAGATTTAGTAGAATTTTTAAATATTGCGGGTGTTTATTTCCGAGTTTTGCTTTAAATATATCAAGAGATTGTTTGTAATATTCTTCAGCTTTATCGAACTCAAAGCTGTTTTTGGCATTAACTCCTAAATTTGCCAAAAGTACAGCAACTTTTGGATGCTGTTTGCCTAAAACCTTTTTAAAAATAGCTAAAGAAATTAAATAATATTTTTCAGCATTTTCATAGTCTTGTATTCCGGTGTAAAGCGCAGCTAAATTGTTTAGCGTTTCAGCGTAAGCAATATTATCTGATCCTAAGGTTTTTTTTCTGATGTCAATAGCTTCTTTATACATTGCCTCACTTTGCTCAATTTTCCCGCATTCTCTTAGCAACCCGGCTAGATTATTGAGGCATTGAGCATAATCAGGGCTGTTTTCCCCAACTGCTTTTTTATAGGTTTCTTTTGCCAAAAGGTAAAAATACTCACCCTGTTCATAATCCTTTAACTCGTGATAGAGTAGGGCAATATTGTTCAGGCTCACAGCATAACTTAACAGATAAGTAGAATTGCGCCTAATTTTAACTGCTTTTAGGAGCAGCGGTTCAGCCTCTGCATAACGACCCATGGTTTGATAAAGTAACCCTAGATTATTGAGGCTGTTTGAAATAATGCTATCATTTTTTGTCAATGTAGCTTTCTCTAATGATTTTTTTGAATAGATCAGACAATTTTCATAATCACCTGAATAATAGAATTTGTCACCGATACTGTCAAGTTCAGGAATACTCAAATTATTTATATTTTGAGTATACGATAGTGGCTTAAGAATTAAAAAAAAGATAATAAAAAAAATGAATTTCATTGATGCTGCCTTTAGTTATTTCAAGCATAAAAATAAATAAAAGCATTTGGAATAAGAGACTTTTATTGTATTTTTATTTGATTACTATTGTAATAAGAATTTAAAAATGTTATTGTTCTAAGCATGATAAATGTTTTGGCACTTCTAGATCTAACAGAATTTTATTAGAACAATCATCTTACTGATACAGGGATTATTAAAAATTTACACGAATTTTTAATTGTTAACCCAGGCAAATACCAGCTTCACAAAGACTATTAAATCTGTGTTAGCTGTTTTTTTTCAAAAAGTGTTTCTAAATCTGTAACAGTTTATGAAAACTCAGTTTAGAAAATCCCCTTTAAAAATAAAAGTAGAATCAAGATTTTTTTATCCAAAGCTGATAAAATTTATAAGAATAGCAGGTCTTAAAAATGCCACTATCCGAATCAGGTTTTCTGGATTCAAAATGGAAGTGGATTTTCAAAGCTAAATCTAAATCGGTCATTTCAAATTCTGTTAACTTCGAAGAGCCGTCGGGTTGATCAAGAACTGTAGTGAGGTATCCGGGATGATTTCCTTAGCTTTGAATTTGATCACCTTTAGGGAATCTTTGAATATGAAGCAGATTATTGTGATGCCTGTTTTACTTAGGATCAAAAATCCAGTCTTTTTTCAATTTTTCAAACATCAGAATGTCGGGGTCATTTTTATTGCCCCAGGCCGCTTTACCCAGGTCCTGCCTGATATGGTAACGCCATATATAGCCGCGTGCATCGGCGCTGTTTAGCTCAATCGCCTGCTCAATTTGGGCAAGAGCCTCGTTTTTTTCTTTTAATTCTCTAAGAATCAGTGCCGAATAGATATAGACTTCATAAGTATTTAAGCCAAGTTCTTTTGCTTTTTTAATATCCTCCAATCCTGAGCGAAACACATTTTTGGTTTCATCGCCCCAGCCCAGATAGGGACCACGGCGGTATTTGGCAATGGCCCGCACCATGTAAGCTTTTGTCAGTTTTGGATTTTCACTGATTACGCTGTCCATTTGAAGGACTACTGCATTGGAACTGTTGTTGGAGTAGGCCAGTAGCATGGCTTTGTACCAATTATCGGCAGCTTTTTCCTTGTTTCCGCTTTTATAATAAACATTGCCAAGGGCGTAAAAAATTTCGCAATATTCCGACCAGGCCAGCATTCTTTCGTTGAAATGTTCGGCAGGAACTTCGGACAGTAATTTTTCCAATTCAGCAATTGCCTTTTTACTTTCATCCATTTGACCCGTTCTGCTGTATGCTTTTAGGGTAATTGCCGGAAATGGATTTTCGGAAGTTTTTATAATATAGTCATAATCTTTCAGGGCTTCTTTTGTCCGCCCGGCTTTTAGCAGCAGTTCAGCACGTTGGTAATAGTTGTCCTCTTCATAATAAAAAATCGATTTCCTGCATTTCATGGCCTTGTTCAAATGCTCGATAGCCAGGTCATATTTTCCTTTTCTGCTGTAATAATCAGTCAATAGAAAATTGGTTTGACAGCAGTTGATACCGCATTTGTTTTTTGCCAATTCCAGTTCAGTAGCAGCTTTTTCAAGCTCATTTTTTTTGAGATAAAAATTGGCTTTGTAGTTATGATAAGACGCTGTCAAGTTTTGTTCTTCCAGAAAATCCATTGGAATTTTTGCAGATTTACTGACAAGTCCTGCATTTACAAGCTTGTTGAGATTCGATTTTATAAGCCCTCTTTTTTGTAATCCGCTATTTGTTTTATCAAATGCTCTGCTAAGGATAAAATAGCCTTCTATAAATTCCAGACTGTCCATGAGATCAGTTCTGCCCATTGGATTATCGCCTAGAATATCCACAAGGTCGATAATCATTTTTTTATTTTGCTGTACCAGCAAAAGTCTCAGAACCGAGACATCTTTTATGTCCAGATTTACTTTAAAATCGGATGAGGATGGGATAGAAATCTTAGCATTCTGAACTATATCCTCCAGTTCGTGATGAATACTTTTTCCCTCCATCAGAAAAGCCCTGATCTCGATTTTGTCTTTGCTGATGATATTGTTGATGACAAGTCCGCCACCACCGCCGGGTTGCGCGAAGGTAAAGAATGGCAAAAAGAAAAAGAGAAATAAACAGCGCATAAATTGATTGTTTTGCTGCTTAGATGCGGAAAGAGTGGAGATGGTTGTGTTGGAGACACTTATTATCTATATTGAAAGAATATTTTTTGGGGAAGGGATGGCCTGTATAAGGCGAAACAATTGCTCGGTGTCG
>CAINVS010000006.1 GCA_903854205.1 uncultured Bacteroidota bacterium
ACGATGAATTTTCAAAATGTATTTATGGCGTAGATGATGAAGTTCTTTTTACACGAGCACTTAACTTACTAAGTCACGGCAAATATTCAATTTATCAACCTTCAGAGATGAATCAAGATAATAAGGATTTGTTTAATAGAATTCTTAACGCATTTTTAAACAAACATGAATTCCAATTACCTGAAATTTTCGCAGAAAAGAATAAAGAACAATGACAAATAAAGACCAACAACAACTCGGCAAAACCCTTTGGGACATCGCAGACAATCTGCGTGGAGCCATGAATGCCGATGATTTCCGTGATTATATGCTTTCTTTTCTTTTTCTGCGTTATTTGTCTTTCAACTACGAAGAAGCGGCAAAGAAAGAATTAGGGAAAGACTATCCAAATGTACCTCTCACAGATAAGAGGACACCACTTTCAGTATGGTACTCTTCTAATAAAGAGGAAGTGGTGGAGTTTGAGAAACAGATGCGTAGAAAAGTGCATTATGTTATTGAACCTGACCACTTATGGAGCAACATCAGTGAAATGGCAAGAACCCAAAACGCTGAATTACTGGTAACCTTGGAATCAGGTTTTAGGTATATAGAAAACGAGTCGTTTGAAAGTACTTTTCAAGGTTTGTTTTCCGAAATCAATTTGAATTCTGATAAATTAGGTAGAACATCCGCAGAGAGAAACAAGAAACTCTGCACCATCATTCAGAAAATTGCCGAAGGCATCGCTGATTTTTCAACCGATTCTGATACGCTTGGAGATGCTTACGAGTATTTGATTGGTCAGTTTGCCGCAGGTTCAGGAAAAAAAGCAGGTGAGTTTTATACCCCGCAACAAATTTCTACGATTCTATCAGAAATCGTAACCTTAGACAGTCAAGAACCAAAAACAGGCAAGAAAAAGAAGCTGGATAAGGTATTGGATTTTGCTTGTGGTTCAGGTTCATTGTTGTTGAACGTAAGAAAACGAATCAAAGACAACGGAGGAAGTGTGGGCAAAATTTACGGACAAGAAAAGAACATTACTACCTACAACCTTGCCCGCATGAATATGCTTTTGCACGGTATGAAAGACACGGAGTTTGAGATATTTCACGGCGACACCTTGGAAAATAGTTGGGCATTGCTCAATGAAATGAATCCGAGTAAAAAGATAGAGTTTGATGCCATAGTAGCGAATCCGCCTTTTAGTTTGCGTTGGGAACCAAATGACACCTTAGCAGACGATTTTCGTTTCAAGAGTTATGGTTTAGCACCCAAATCAGCAGCCGACTTTGCCTTTTTATTACACGGCTTTCACTTCTTAGGCAAAGAAGGCACCATGGCCATTATATTGCCACACGGTGTTTTATTCCGTGGCGGAGCTGAAGAGCGCATCCGCACCAAGTTGTTAAAGGACAATCACATTGATACTGTCATAGGCTTGCCTTCCAACTTATTCTACTCGACCGGTATTCCTGTATGCATTTTGGTTTTGAAGAAATGCAAAAAACACGACGATCTGTTATTCATTAATGCCGCGGAACATTACAAACAAGGCAAAAGGCAAAACACCTTAAGAGTAGGAGAAAACGGAGAACCAAACGATATTCAGAAAATCGTTGAAACTTACCAATACCGCCCAGAATACGTTGAAAGATATGCTCGCAGGGTTTCAATGGACGAAATCGAAAAAAATGGCTACAACCTGAACATTTCAAGGTATGTTAGCACTTCACAAGACGAAATTCAAATTGATTTAAAAGAAGTAAACGATAAGTTGACTTCCATCAATGAAAGCATAAAAACACATACTGATATTCATAATGAGTTTTTGAAAGAGTTGGGGTTAAAGCTGATTTAAAATATACTCATTAAATTCAGGTAGTCAATACTAACTCACATGGTTTTATTGAGAAAATATGTTTCTGCCTACAAAAACCAATGCCAAAGTAAGCTGCTGGATAACCCCGTCATGCCAACCTGGCCCATTTGCTTGATCTTTATTTAAAACTATAACAAATGGCGTAAAACGATACCTTGAATCAGAGAGCCGAAAGTTGGAAGTTTAGTATTTGCAAAGTAGGTAGTGCTAGAGCAAAAAAGTTTTTTAGATTTTGGGATATATAAAACGTAGTAGTATATTTGCTTTTGAATTACCGCAACTGGCCAGTGATTGGACTTTTAAATTAAGTAATTGGTTTTTAAGGAATATGACTACATAAGTATTGAGTCTATCCGTAATAGTAGTTGCGGTAGGATGGTAGTTGGTACCAATTATAAAAAAACAAAAAAAATGGATAACGAACAAAGGAAAATAAAATTCAAGCAGTTAATTGCAAAAAATTTAGGAAGAGCAATTGTTACAATTGAAAGAGAGATAGACCCAAAATCACCAATATTTGATGAAGTTATTTTAAATAAGAGAAGGTATTTTCAAGCCGAGAATGATTACAATAGAGGTGCATTAAAACATGAGGAAAGAGATAGGGTATTTAATCTAGTAAGTAGTGCTGTATTAATTCTTATTGAAGATATAGAAGAAAAGGATTTAGTTGAATACAAAAATATACAGAAAGAAATAGAGGCGTTTAATAAGCAAATCAAAGAATATGAAACTAATTCGAACTCTATTGAAGGTGTAATAAATAGCCAAACAGAAGAGATAAAAACCTATTTGGTAGGAGGAATAAACAGTATTGAAAGGCTATCTCAGTTAGTAGAGAAAATACTAAATCATTTTGAATTACAAGACTCTAAAACAACCTCAAATTTTGATTCAATGAGAATGATTGGTATAGACTTTTTCAATATGTTTGAAGACTCAAGAAAAGTTTTTGAAGAAATGAGAGATAATGACTACAGGCACAATGAAGTGCTAAATAGAATCATGGAAAATCAGGAAAGAATTCTTCGTCATTATCAAGAATCAAGAAGTGAACTTCATGTTTTTGCTGATAAGATTTCATACGTAATTCAAAAACAAACAGATATTAGCAGGGAGTTAACAGAGAGTTTAATTGATAACAATTCAATTTATAATGAAAGAATAATTGCGTCTCTAGAATCTTTGCGAACTGACAATAAAGATAAATCAAAAGAAGAAAAACTGTAACTAAAATAATGCAAAACGGCAATAGCTCCCATTCTGTCGCTATGTGATTTGCACTAAAGGGTCTCTGCCATTAGAAAAATTAAAAATGAATAGAATAATATTTTTCAATATTGGTTGGATGAGAGACTATCAAGGATTGAGGGACGATTTGATTAAAGGTGGGGGTAAACATATTTCAAAAGAAGGATGGGGAGGAGAAATATTTAATTTTAAGGAACATGAAAGTCAGTTTTATGGCTATGTTGAAGCTTGGGGGAAAGTCAATATAAACAAGATTGGTGCCTCCACGGAAGATGAATTTATTGATAATGTAACCGTCGTTTGGACAGCAAGAAGACCTGATACTGGTGGAACCTATGTCATTGGTTGGTATGAAAATTCAAGGGTGTTTAGAGAGAGACAAATCTCAGCTAAAGATTCAGGTCGAGAATTCAATGGTCAAATTCTGCACTTCGTTGCCACTGCAAAATCAAGTGAATGTGTTTTGCTTAGTATTGATGAGAGGACAACAAACGTTCCAAGAGGATTAGCCGGAATGGGGCAAAGAAATGTTTGGTATGGATTGAATAATCCTGGTTTTGTCAGTTTAGTTGAAAAATTTATTGCCAACTACAAAGCAAACAATTCTGAAATAGCAAATAGCAAAACACCCCAGCAATTTGATATTAATAAAAGAAAAAGGGTTGAAGAAATTGCAGTTGAAAAGGTGAAAGAGTATTACAAAGGATTAGGCTATGTAATTAAGTCCGTTGAAGATAAAAATTATGGGTGGGATTTAGAAGCAACATTAAATAAAATAAAATTACTGATTGAAGTAAAAGGGCTTTCAGGCAGTGATTTGATCGCAGATTTAACACCAAATGAATATACTAAGTTAAAGGAAAAAAAAGATACATACAGGTTATGTATTGTTACTGAGGCATTAAAAAAACCACAATTATTTGTTTTTTCTTTTTCGACAGATTCTGATGTATGGAAAGACTTAACCGGCCTTATTCTAAGTTTCACTGAAATTGTCCGGGCACAAGTAAAAATAGAAGATCAAACAGTCAACACCAACAATCATTCGATAAAATCAAAATAACGTAAAAATTCTACTATCTATATGAACAATCTAACATCCATTAAATTTCTCTTAAAAGAAAGGATAACAAAGGAATTAGAGGAAGCAATTTGCTTTTTAAAAGATAAAATTAGTAGTAAATCCGTTGTTTATAACAACGTTATCTTGTTAGAAGGGAGGTTGTCAGAAACCAATAAGCAAATAATTCGAGGAATAATTACTAGCTCAGAAGGTCAGTTGGTTAAAAATCAAGTTAGGCAATCCCTAATTGAAATAATTGACTCAATAGAATCTTCTGATTTAAATGAAGAATTATATCCTATCGGAGAACAATCACTTTTAAATAACGAAAATGAAAAAATTGAATGTAAACTAATTTTGAAATCTTTTGAAACAAGAATATTTAAAATAGGGTACAAGGGGTATGTTTGCCAACTAGAATTTGACCGTTGTGGAGGTATAATTGATACAACTTTTAGAATTAAAATAGACGACGAATTGTTTGAAGAGGCCACAAACGAATTTGGCGAAATACGGGGCAAGTTTAACCATAATTTTAAAATGCCAATGGGTAATCATTTTCTTTATGTGTTAGTAAATATATCTTGGAAGGTTTGGAGTTTTAACCTGTCACATCCAGGGGTAATATTTAAAACTATGGAGTTATTCATAAATGGAGACTTGGTCTATTCAGAATAACAAGTCAGTATTTTCGCCAAATATCCCCTTGCCGACGAAATAAAGGGCTTTGAAACGTTTAATGCAGACACTGCAATCTGTGTAAACTTAAAAACACCCTTAGGGGAATTGGCGGTATATGGAACTATAGTGGGCATTTTTGGAAACAGGAAACCTCCATTTAAAGAAGACCTTGAAAAACAACTGTTGGACTTTGAAGCCATCCACCGGAAAGCAAGCCATTTTTGCATTGCGGGCGATTTGAATATTTCTTTTTCC
>CAINVS010000007.1 GCA_903854205.1 uncultured Bacteroidota bacterium
ATAATTTTAACTTATTGATTTTAAATTAAATACAATAATTTAAATTAAAATATTTTTATCATAAAAAACTAATTAATTTGAATTTTTGGGACTATTCCAATAAAAAAAACAAAAAAGCTGTCCAAAATTACGGACAGCCAATTTCATTATCAAAATTAGCGTATTTTAATGCTAAATTCAGGATTAATATTTTTGGAGAATAGGCAACATATTTGACTGACAATTTTTACTTTTTCAACTTAGTACTACCCAAATGTTTTTCCAAAAACTTTTCCATACGGCCATAAAACTCGAAACGGTTTTCCTGATTTTGAAAACCATGACCTTCGTTTTCTTTTAGGATATACTCCACAGCGACATTTCTGGTTTTCAAGGCATCAACTATCTGATCTGATTCGGCCTGATTTACTCGGGGATCTTTAGCACCCTGAGCAATAAGTAAGGGCACTTTAATCCTGTTGGTATGAAAGACGGGAGATGTTGCCCGCAGACGAAGGCTGTCGGTTATTTCCCCGGGATTACCCACCATCTCATAAAGCATTGTCCGGTAAGGTTCCCAATATGGCGGAATTGTTTTCAAAAAGGTAAAGAGATTGGAAACCCCGACATAGTCGATAGCACAGGCATAGAGATCGGGCGAAAAAGTAACTCCGGCCAAAGAACAGTAACCGCCATAGCTGCCGCCATAAATAGCAATTCGCTTAGGATCGGCAATGCCCTGTTTTTTCAGCCATTCAACTCCATCTGTTACATCATCCTGCATTTTAAGGCCCCATTCTCCAAAAGATGCCTCCCAAAATTTACGTCCATAACCAGTAGAACCTCTGAAATTCATTTGCAGTACTGCATAGCCACGATTGGCCAAAAACTGTACCTCGGGATTAAAAGTCCAAACATCGCGGGCCCAGGGACCGCCATGCGGATTGACCACTACCGGAAGGTTTTTGGGGGCAACGCCTACAGGCAAGGTGAGGTAGCCGTGAATAGTGAGCCCGTCACGTGTTTTGTATTCAATAGGTTTCATATTTGCCAGTTCCAACTCAGAAAGCCAAGGGCTGACATCTGCAATTTTTACCAGTTCATCTTTGATTTTGTCGTAGAAATAGAAAGACCCTAGAGATCTGTCGCTATAAGTTCGTATGATAAATTTATCTTCATCCTTATTTGTGCTGATCAGAACAATTTCTACATTTTTCAGTTCTTTCTCCAAGCGCTTGTAAAGATCGGCGACAGTATTGTCAAAAAACTTGTATCCGCGTTTCCAGGTAATATATGAAATAGTTGTTGGCACCTTGCGTTTTCGTGAATAGGCCATAAAGGTTACATCCACCTCGGGGTGTTCAAATATTTTTTCAATTTCCTTACCGCTGTTCAAGTCCAATTTGACAACTGCAGATTTATCGCGACCCAAATTGGATATTGCATAAATGACTTCTTTACCATCAAAATCGAAGAAGAGCGGATCAACACTTTCTTTAAAATTGGTGGTCAGAATGGTTTCAAACTTATCCTTTTCCGTTTTCCTGTAGAGCAGAGAAGCATTAACGCCGTCGGTAGCCATTGCCAAACGAAGTTTACCGTCATGATCGGTCATCCAGCCGGTATAGTTGCCCGGATTTTCTGCCAAAACAGTCAATGTTCCTGTTTTAATATTGAGTCGGTAAGGATCGAAGATCTGGGGATTGCGCTTGTTCATTCCAATGATGATATGCTCTTCATCATCGTCGAGAATATCAATAATATTTACTCTAACTTTTGGAAAAGGCGTTAAATCTTTTTCCTCGCTTCCGTCAAGTTGAATGGAAAAAAGGTGAAAGTTTTCATCTCCGCCAAAGTCGCGGGTATAAACAAGGCGTTCATTGTTGGCCCAGAAAAAACCGGAAAGGTCACGATCGGTTACACTGGTTATCCTTTTTGCAGGACTGCTGTCGCCGAGTACCTGAACAAAAATATTTTTTCTGTCATTAAAGGGTGCCAGGAAAGCAAGGTGTTTGCCGTCGGGTGAAAGGGAAAAAGCAGTTTTATCAGGATTTCTAAAAAAATCTTCCAACGGGATCCTTCGCGGTTCTGCCGTCAAATCCTCTTTTTTATCCGGCGTTTTGAACAGACAGGAACTTCCGGAGAGCAAAACGCTTCCGAAAACAGTAAGAAGTAAAAAAAGTCTGTATATGACTTTTATGCTATTGGTATTATATTTCATTATCCTAGTTGTGCAGGTATTTCACTTAAAATCAGTTTTAAAGCTATATAAGATCGGCCAAAGTATCTATTCTTTTAGACTAAGTCGGTTTTTCATTCGATTAACATCTATTCAATTTAAGTTAGTAAAATTGAATCTTCACTACAGCCCAAAATCCGTCATTAGAAATTCTGTTCGCTTCGCGGAGCCCTTCGGGGTTACAAGCTGTGAAACTAAGAACTTACTTTTTTGGGGCACTAAAAATATTAAAACTTATAAAAAAATCAACAAGTATGTACTAAACCTATTAATAGGTCCTCTCGTTTTATAGCATATAATCAAATCATTATTTTTTCATGGGAATCGGTTACACTTATCAGTCAGAGCTGTTTAGTCATTTCAGGGAAATAAGGCCTGACGATAAATTCGGTCAGATTCGTTTTTATGAACGAAATGCATCTCAGCTAAAACGACTTAGTACTGAGGAAGAATTTATTATCCTTTGTTATTATACCAATGCACTTTTCGCGGCGGAGAATTACAGGAAGCATCTTGAATATTCTCAGCTTGTATTGGAAATTTCAATCCTGGAGGGCATTCAGTTTGTGGATGGTCATGATGTATACCTGCACATGTTGGAAAATCGTGTAAAGTCGCATCTTGCACTAAAAGAATTTGAAGCGGCCTTCAATATTGCCAAACAACTGTTAAACATTGCAGCTGAACCGGGTAAATATTTTGCACTGTACAGGAGAGTATTATCTGTTCGACGTCCGATTTGGGTACTGAACGCTTTTGCTATAGCAGTATCGGCTGCAAGTCTTTGGGCTGCTTTGGAAATAGTTCGGCTTATTGTTTTTGAACCATTTTACCCTATCATAGACAATACACTCGGCCTTTTTCAATTAGCTGCATTGGCTATTGCATTGGGAACTGTTTTTCTGGCTTGGATCTCACAATATTATTTTGTTGGCAGCGAACTCAGGAAATACAGAAAGAAGTAAAAACAGTGCATTTTTTTTGTAACTTTACTCATTCAAATGATTAGGCAGTTTATGCTTAGTCATTTTTTGTTTTGAACAGATTTGAAAAATTATGAAATATATAATCGTTTTACTAACCCTGATGCTCATAGTAAGTTCCTGCCATGTAGGCCGATTTTTTCTGTGGAACTTTGCAGATATTAGAGATCATAATAAGTTTGCATCAGTTCCCGTGAATAATAATCAGGAATCGCATTATCAATTTTACGAATCTTCCAAAAAACTTGAGCCGGATAATTTTGTTTTTAAAGGGAAAGAAATTTCTTTTGAACAGGTCCTAAAGAAAGAAGGTACGCTGGCATTTTTGGTGATACAAAATGATTCTGTAATCTATGAAAAATATTTTGCCGATTATGACAGCAGTTCTGTGGTTCCTTCCTTCTCTGTTGCCAAATCTTATACTTCAGCGCTTTTGGGTATTGCCATCGATGAAGGATTCATTAAATCAGTAGATGATTTAATTACAGCGTATATTCCGACTTTGCCGCAGGAGCCTTATGGAAAAATCACACTTCGACATCTGCTGGACATGCGTTCCGGACTCAGGTTTAATGAAAGCTATATTAACCCCTTCGGACATGTAGCCAAATCATATTATGGTACAAACCTGAAAAAATTTACTGCTGAGTTGAAATCACATTTTCCGGCAGGCACTGATTTTGAGTACATCAGTGTGAATACACAACTTTTGGGTTGGGCAATACAGAATGCCACGGGGAAGCAGCTTTCTGTCTATCTGGAGGAAAAAATCTGGAAACCATTGGGCATGGAATTTCCTGCAAGTTGGAGTATTGACAGTAAAAAACATAAGACAGAGAAGGCTTTTTGCTGTATCAATGCCTGCGCCAGAGATTATGCAAAATTTGGCAGACTTTATCTCAATAAAGGAAACTGGAACGGCAATCAGATTGTATCCGAAAAGTGGGTAACCGAATCACTTGATTTTGATGAAACACGCTTTTACAGTTATCAGTGGTGGCGACGCCCCCGCAATGAAATCGGTCAGACAGATTTTTATGCAAACGGTTTCTTGGGACAGTATATTTATGTAAATCCAAAAAAAAATCTTATCATCGTCAGGTTAGGAAAAAAAGACGGAGCTATTTATTGGCCTAAGATTTTTCAGAAAATATCGGATAAATGTGATTAATGTCAACTATTCTAACCGCTTTTATCATTCACCCAATATTGAATTACAGTGACCTTTGAGCTGAATTAATCGAGAATAAAAATTACCAAATTTCAATAAAAATCAATCATGAGAATAATACTTTTTACCGGCAAAGGAGGAGTAGGAAAAACTACTACAGCAGCGGCAACAGCGCTGCGCTGTGCACAGGAAGGATACCGCACGCTTGTGGTATCCACAGACCCCGCCCATAGTCTTTCGGATGCACTGAATGTAGAATTAAAACCAGAACCTACACAGGTGGCTGAAAATCTTTGGGGACAGGAATTTGATGTTTATTATTCGATGAAAAAACATTGGGATAATATGCGCAACCTTATGCTTACCATTTTCCGTTGGAGAGGCGTTAAAAATATAGTTGCTGAAGAGTTATCAGTACTTCCCGGCATGGAAGAAGCCTCTGCTTTTTTGTGGATTGAGCAGTACTATCGGGAAAAAACCTGGGATGTACTGATAATTGATTCAGCACCAACCGGGGAAACGCTCACCCTGCTGTCTCTTCCTCAGGTGATGCAATCCTGGCTGACTAAGGCGCTGCCTAAAATAGCAATCAAGACCTTGGGTTCAATTATTCGACGAACCAGCGGAGTTCCTATTGATAAAGGATTTGAGGAATTGGAGAAGCTTTTCAATAAATTGGAAAGTGTACAGAAAATAATGCTCGATTCTACTGTTTGTTCTATTCGTATTGTGGCCAATCCAGAGCGTATGGTTATTCAGGAGGCTAAAAGAGCCTATACCTATCTGCAGCTATATGGTTATAATGTGGACGCAATTATTGTAAACCGAATTCTACCGGAGGAAATGGGCGCAAAGGGCGCTATTTTTGAAAAATATGTCAAATCACAAACCGAATATCTCCAGGAGATAGACGAGAGTTTCTCTCCCCTGCCAATTTTTAAGGTAAATCACGTTGGGCAGGAGGTTTTTGGGCTTGATTTGTTGAATAATATAGGTAAAGAAATTTATGGCGATCAGGACCCTAAAAAGATCTTTCATCGAGAGAGCCCTTTTGCTGTAAAAGAAGAAAAAGATCATTATGTCATTTCCATGCACCTGCCCTTTATTGGCTCATCCGATTTTAAACTGTATAAATATGGCGATGAGTTGGTAATTAGTCTTAATGGACGCCGAAAATCAGTCTACCTGCCCCGCTTTGCCAATTACCTGGAATTGGACGGCTATGAGTTTAAAGACAATTGGTTGAAGGTTAAGTTGAGGAAGGGTGGGATTTGAGAAGGCGGAGAGAGGCCAAAAATAAATTAAATCTGCTTAATGAACTAAAGTCTTTGACAGAAAATTTTGACATTCCCTTTTTTGTAAACACTGATGATTCGAATAGTTCGGAAAAATATATCTCTGGAGCAAAAAAATACCTCGTACTAAAATTGTAAGTGCCGAGCAAATGGCCGCTATTAAAAAAGAAGAAATCAATCTGAGAGAAACACCCGGTTATTGGGCTTCTAAATTGGTTAATGAATATAAAAAAGGGTTTATTGGCAGTTCTGATAAAAAATTGGTCAATATAGCTTATCAAATGTCTTTAACAGGTGTAAATCCTGAAGTTGTAAAAGAAATAATAGAAAATGTGAGTCCTCACTTATTTAATGATATCGACAACCCTTCATCTCTGGATTTAGGAGATTCCGGGCAATACATTAAGTTAATTTTCAAAAAGAATAAATTTACACCCAAAGAGATTTTACAACATGCACAAAATGATTCCCTGTTAAAAAGAAAAAGGGATGTAAAAACTGGGGATTTAACCATGATTATTGATGATATTGATATCAAAACTTTGATGAAGGAATGGTTTGATATTGAAGCTTTAAGAAGTAATATAGAATCAAAAAAAGTCATTATTCAAGCGCACAATACTTTATCAAACAAACCAAATAAGTCATTAGATGAATATAAAGCACTAAGGACCTTAGAAAACAACTTAGAAAAAGTAAACAATTCAATTTTAAGATTTGATATTAAATCTGATATAATCGACGATTTAGATGATATTGCCAAGAATAAAACATTACTTGAATTTAAAAAAGTTATCAGATTAAAATTAAGCGAGGCTGTAAAGGATAAAGCGAAATTAAGTACGCTGTCTATAGCCCTTAATATCCCCGAATCTGATTTAGCAATTATTGGCGCCTCGTTAAGCAGTATATCTACGTTAGAATCAGAAGTAAGTGCAGAAACTGGCGTGCAATGGTCAAGTTTAAGTTCTAGAATGTTGCAAAGAGATCTTGCTGCTGCCAAACATTTAAAAACCGGTTGGAAAGGCCGAGAAACCATTAAAAGCTTATCAAAATTAACCCCTGAACAAAGAATCGAAGAGGAGCAGAAATTTGCCAGAAAATTAGAAGAAAGCAGCATCGAATTAGCTGAGGCCGTTACTAAATTTCAGGAAACAAAAAATCTGTATGACCAAAGGGTTAAAACAATAGCTAAAATAGTTGTATCTGCTATTATTACCGCCGCCACAGCCGGTCTTGGATCTGTAGTTGCACCAGCTGCAATATTTTTAAAATTAGCCATTGCGAGTGCATCTGCTTTATTTTCAACGGCTGTTAATCACTCTGTCGAAAAGATTCTGAGCGGTAACAACTATGATAATAGTACATCCGAAATAATTCTTGATATAGCAAAAGGTCAGGTAACAAAATTACTGTTTTTAGGCTTAAACTATGCATTGGATGGCCTTGATGTAGTTTCTTTTTTAAAAAATGAAATGACGGGAGAGGGCGAAGACTTTAGTTTAAATGACTTAAAGAACTTAGGCGCTGCTTTAAAGAAGAGTCCTGATATTTTTGAAATTGATAAAGAAACCTTCGTAGAAAACATTGAAAATTATACCAAACCCAGCACAATTGATACTGTAATCAAAAGTGTTTCTAAATTTGGAACAAAAGCACTTTATCAAATTATAGTAAATAACTTGGCTGATTCTGGATTATCTAAGGAAGCCAAAAATTACCTTGAAAACAGTATTAGTTCGAACGAGCAATTAGATGAAAGGCCTGAATCGGTAGAAATTTATTTGGAAAATTTCAGAAGTACTGAGTTCATTAAGCGTCTTACTGCTCTATCAAGTTTTATTAATTTACCTATCAACCAATTAGCAGAAAATTTAGCAAATTATGCTATCGATAAGATTATGAATTTTAGAGATGTAGATTCAGTGAACAATGAAGATCTGCAAAACTGGAGGACCATTGTTATTGAAAATGTTAATTTTGTTTTAGATAAATTAAAAAAGGAAATATCAGATAATGTCACCAAAATCCCGGCTACAGAACCGGGAAATATTACGTTAGCCAATGTTGGTGAGCTAAGTTTGGAACGTATGTTTAGTCTAAGAGAAATCAT
>CAINVS010000008.1 GCA_903854205.1 uncultured Bacteroidota bacterium
ATAAAACAATTACTTACACTCAATGTTCAAAAAACTATAGTCTAATACTTTCAATTAACAAAATCCAACGGTTTTCCCTGCTGCTGCTTTCCAATTCTAATTGCGTCTTCTTTAGCAACCCTTCATAGAAAAAGTCTGACATTGATACATCTAAATTACTTAGTTCTTCGATGGTTAGAGTATCAAAATAGCCTCTGAAAGCAGATTTAAAATTCAAAAATAACTGATTTTTAAGCTCATCCTCAACCTTTTTAGATTGAAGAACAACTATCATTTTTGAAATATTCTCTAATCTCGATTTTACAACTGCATTTGTTATTTCTGATAAAAATTGTTGGTACTGTTTTTCATTATTCTTAAAAGGCTGATAACCCAAATTATAAAGATCCAGCACCTCTATGTTTTTTGGTGCTTCATTTTTAATCTTAAACAATTGATTTTCAAGATCAGCAATTTGAATGTTTTTTATAAAAATTGTATCCAGTTGGTCAGTACAGGAATGGTACTGATCCTTTAAAACTATAATTTCGGAATTTGAAATTTTAAGTTCCAAGATAAGCTTATCTTGCTGATCCAGTTTTTGTTCTGCCAGCTTTAGATGTTCAATCAGTTCCTTTTTGGACATTTTTTCAAAAGGCTTCTGTTGTGCAGAGAGCTCAAATATTGTAAACAGGAAAAATAATAATAAAAATTTCATCTTACTCGAATCTTTTCAGCAGTTCAGCCAGCTCAATTTTAACACAGGTTTTTTTACCGTTTGGCGCCATAAATGGATATTCACAGGCAAAAAGATTATCGGCAATACTGAGCATTTCAGGCTGCGATAATGATTTGCCGGATTTTATAGCACTTTGAAAGGCAAGTGATTTAGCAATATTCTGTCTAATATCCAATTTAAGTCCCATACCCTGCAGATACTGTTCTAATAAATCTTCAATCAGTTTCTGTTCATTCATGCCGGTCATCTCAACAGGGAGACCGTGAATGATAAAGCTGTTATTGCCAAACTCACGAATATCGATCCCCATTGCATTCAGTTCCGGTAGTATTGCCAAGAGCATTTCACTGTCTCGAATACTCAGATTTATATTTTGCGGAAAAAGTAAGGTTTGAACTAAAGGTTCTTTTTGATCAAAGCTATTTAAAAATTGCTCAAAAAGTATTCTTTGATGAGCTGCATTCTGATCAATGAGCATAAATCCTGATTTAAGAGGCCTTATGATAAAGGTGTTATGTAGTTGGTATAATTGTTTTGAGACAAATTCTTCAGAATTAGCACTGAAACCGAGTGTATTAAGTCCTGATATACTGCTATCAAAGCTTTCCTGTATTTCTCCTTCTTCTTCCTCTCCCGAACTGTTGCTTTGCAGTCCTTCGTACAGCTTTTCCCAATTTTTTAAATTTGATTCTTCCCTACCAGTTTTTTCATTTGGCCATTTGACGGAGCCTAACGAAGGCTTGCCGCTATTTTCTCCACTAATTTTTGAGGAGAAAAACTCATTCGTTTCTATTTCATTTGACAGTCGACTGTTAAAAACAATGCCCTCTTCATTTTCGGAAGACTCTACTTTTGGATGTTTATCCTCATTTAAATGCATCCCGAGTGATTGTTCAGCTTCAAAATCGAGAGAAGGTGTAATGCTGTTTTGGGCTAAAGCATGTCGGGCTGTTACTCGTAAGTAATTGTAAACAAGCCTTTCATCTTCAAATTTTATTTCCTGTTTTGTAGGGTGAACATTTATATCGATTTTGGCTGGGTCTAATTCAAAAAAAACGACATACAGCGGATACATTTTTGCAGGCAAAAGATCTTCGAAAGCCAGCATGAGCGCATGGTGCAGATAGCTGCTTTTAATAAATCTGGAGTTAACAAAGAAAAACTGTTCCCCTCTCATTTTTTTTGCAAATTCAGGTTTGCCAATATAACCGTAAATCTTGATCAGATCTGTTTCTTCTTCTATTGGAATGAGTGCCTGATTACTTTTTGGCCCAAAAATGCCTACAATACGTTGTCTTAGATTAGCTGTGGGCAGGTGATAAATTTTATCACTGTTGTGATGAAGAGAGAAGAACACATGAGGATGTGCGAGTGCAATCTGTTGAAATTCATCAATAATATGTCGCATTTCAACAGCATCAGCTTTCAGAAAATTTCTTCGGGCAGGAATGTTATAAAAAAGATTTTTAACAGTGATAGAGGTGCCGGCTGTGGCCTGACAGGGTTCCTGTGTTATGATTTTAGAACCTTCGACAATAATTTGAGTCCCCAATTCCTGATTATGCTGTTTCGTACGAAGTTCAACCTGAGCAACAGCTGCGATTGAAGCAAGAGCTTCTCCCCTGAAACCCATTGTGAGAATATTAAAAAGGTCTTCAGTTATTCTAATTTTAGAAGTTGCATGCCGTTCAAAAGAGAGTCTTGCATCGGTTTCACTCATACCAACGCCATCATCGATGATCTGAATATGAGTCTTACCTGCATTTTTAATTATCAGTTTAATATTCTTGGCCCCGGCATCAATTGCATTCTCCATCAATTCTTTAACAACAGAAGCGGGACGTTGAACTACCTCCCCGGCTGCAATTTGATTAGCAATATGATCCGGTAAAAGTTTTATTATATCGGCCATTATCGGCAGTTTGTTTTTGGTTTGAAAAAATTAACCTTCCGGGAAAAGGTATTGAATAAAAGCCGGCAAAAAGCGATGTAAAATAAAATAAGAAATCAGGACCAAAATGATTATTATAGAAATAAGTCTCAGATTACCACCTTTCCAAAGTCCTCTCATATCACGTCGAGCATTAGTTTTAGCATGTTGCAATTCTTCTTTGATTCTAATTTTTACAAATTCTTTTTCAGTATCTGTTTCAGATATTTCTTCGGAACTGTTAATTGCCTTAGCTTTTGCCTTTAAAGCCTCTTTCTCGGCATCATAAAATCTGGGTTTATATTTAAAACCTTTAGATTCATGTTTTTTTATTTTAAGAAAACCGAACATATTTTATAATTTTAAAAATACAACAACTGAATCTAAAAAAATTAACTCAAGGGGTTCATATTATAAGCAAATATAGCCATAATAGCAACAAAAACCAAGAGGACGATTAGTACAATATAGATATAAACATCTCTGAAACCTAATTGAGGTCTGACTTCTTCCTCTTCAAAAACATTGGAAATACCCGATAATCTTTCTTCTTTACTCAAAACCCTTTCCTTTACTATTTTAACCGGTTCGGTCTTTTTAACATTTTTAGTCTCCTGCTTTTTTTCTTCTTTTGTTTTATCCGGACTTAATTCAATAGGTTTTTCTGTGGGCTTTATCTTTTTTTCAATTTTGGGTGACTCAACGGTTCTTTCATCATCCAATTCAATATTAAGTGGCTCTTTTATTGTGCCGCGTTTCAAATCATTTCCAAAATTTGAACTTTGCTTTTCGTTAAAGGACTTATTTTTTACTTCGAGCTGCTTATTGACTTTTTGACTGAGATGAGAATTATTGGCATTAATATTAATTAATAACCTCTCCTTATCATTCAACATTGGCAGCCTCACAGTTTTAGTTCCTTCAGCTTCCACTTTTCCTATACAGTCAATAAATACATCATCTGCATGAATAGTCTGCCAACGGATTGTCAGTGGTTCACCTTCAGTGATTGCTTTTTTAGAAATCTCAAAGACAGTTATAATCGGCTTTTCATTGTCAATTTTAACTGATACATCAGCCGAAAATCGTGGATCTAATTCAGCGTCGTAAGCTGATCTCTTTAAAGGATTTATCAGAACATTATAAGCTTCCTGAAGCTCTTTATAACGTTCTGTAAAAAATGGATCACCGGCATTGTACTCGGGATGAAATTTAGCAGACAATTTTCGGTAAGCTGCCACTATTTCAGAATCTGATGATTTTCTGCTGATTCCCAAAATGGAATAATATTCTCTCATATAACTTTATTCAGTAACACAAATATAGTAAAAACTGATCGGATTTGCATTTCCCAAAAGTGGTTACTTAATTATACAAACATTCTAAAATTTGTTTAACCTTTGAAATTCAGCGCTATACAATTGATAATAAAAATAAGATTTTTTATCTTTAGTAAATAAAAAAACAAGTCAAAAGAAAGTTCAAAATCTTAATCAAAATAAAAACCCAGCACAAATTTTGAATTTTAGAACTATAGATTTAATTTTATTGTTAAATTGTTGAGTCAATAAAAATTTGATATTATAAATCATTACAATTATGTATAATCTCCGAACGGTTATTTCCTTTTTAATTTTAACATTTCTGGTTGCCGAGGTAAATTCGCAATCCTTCGATCCTTTGAAAACTACTGAAAAGATATTGAATCGTGCAGAAAAAAATGCTGAAAGAAAATTGGAACAGACCGCCAATAGTACAATTGATAGGAAAATGAACGAGGCTACAGCACCAAAAAAGGAAACTGCTCCAAAAACAAGCGCAACTGTTGCCAAAGATAAAGTTCCTGCTGAAAAAGTCGAAGAAACTACAACTACTACAGTTGTAACTACAACGACGACGACTACTACGACTACCAAATCAGCAAATTCGACAACTCCGGTAAAAACACAGAATACAACTCCCAATAAAACTGCAACAACAACAAAACCTGTTCAAAATACAAAAAAAACTGCCGAAGAAGGAAAAGCGCAGGGCAGTTTATTACCACCTGCAAAGTAATTATGATAAAACCATTTCTCTACCTGCTAAAACATACCTTATGAAAAATATCATCAGAATCAGTATTTTTGCATTTATAATGTCGCTTCTCATTTCCGGTTTCAGTTCCTGCCAAAGACAGGCAAGCTGCCCTGCTTATCACAGTGTTGATCCAAGTAAAAGCAATGTCAGTATGTCAAAAGAGAAATTTATGAATTCTGAACAGAAGGAAAAAACACCTGAAGAAAACAAAAAAGAAGTAGAGAAAAAGAAAAAGCAACAGTTAAACACTACACATAATCGCAAGAAGTCATCAAATCTATTTCCATCTTATATGAGATAATGGGGCTTTATTCTATATATTTAAGGGCTGTCAAATTAAATTTGACAGCCCTTTTTATTATTACACTTGAATATATTCGACTATACTTTCTTCGTATTTTTCTCTATGGAAGTAAAAACTTTAAAGAATTCCGCAATGAATTTTGTGAATACAATAATAAAGACAATTAAAAATTCTTTATTTGTGGTG
>CAINVS010000009.1 GCA_903854205.1 uncultured Bacteroidota bacterium
CGATGACCGATGGGCGCTGCTTTTTGGCGGATTGGGGGGAATATTGGGCGGCGCTTATAATGTGTCGGGACCTCCGGTTGTTATTTATGGAAATCTGAGGGCCTGGTCGCCTGCCGTTTTTAGAGTGACACTACAGGTATATTTTGCCGCATTATCCGTTATAGTAGTCAGCACACATGCTTTTCGCGGCAATTTGACTAATGAATTACTCTTATTGGTACTGTATGCTTTACCAACTGCATTTATCGGAATTATAGTCGGTAGGAAGGTTAATAGAAATATCAAAAATCCGGAATTTTTCAGGAAGTTGATTTATGGCCTCTTACTAATTGTTGGTACAATGCTCATATTCAGCTGAATTCAAACAAGGCTAAACGAATATTGGCATACTTAAAAGTTCAATTTTTAACCAATCAGCGCTACAGATTTGAAAAAAATATACTGCACCGTCATCAATGATCTTAGCTACGATCAACGTATGCAGCGCATTTGCAGCAGTCTTTCACAGGCAGGTTATGATGTAACACTGATCGGAAGGCAGTTGCCCGCTTCAAAAGTATTGAAAGAGATGCCTTTCAAACAAAAAAGACTGAAATGTATTTTCAATAAGGGCAAATTATTTTATCTGGAATACAATCTCAGACTATTCATCTTCTTTCTCTTTCTCAGAAAATTCGATGCCATCTGTGCTGTTGATTTGGATACACTTTTGGCGGGTACCAAGGCAGCAAAGCTGCGCAGAAAAAAAATTATCTACGATGCCCATGAGTATTTTACGCAGGTACCCGAAGTAGTAGAACGGCCAAAGGTTCAAAAAATATGGAATTGGGTGGCACAGCGCTGTATACCCCGCTGCGATTCGGCTTATACGGTTTGTCAAAGTCTGGCATCAGAATTCAAAAAACTCTACGGAAAAGATTTTGAAGTTATTAGAAACTTGCCGCTCGCTCAACCCTTATTAGACCATAAAGATGATCGTAAAAAACCGTTTATTCTGCTCTATCAGGGCATGCTGAATAATGGGCGGGGTTTAGAAGAAATGCTCTTGGCCATGCAGCAGTTCAATGCATCAGAAGTGCAGTTTTGGTTAGCCGGAGAAGGTGATCTTTCTGAATCACTTCGAAAATTGGCCGAAGAACTGAAATTGGGCGAAAGGGTAAAATTCCTGGGTTTTGTGGACCCTTCAGAACTAAAAACGCTGACAAAAGAATCAGATATCGGCATCAATCTTTTAAAAAACAAGGGTTTGAATTATTATTATTCTCTTGCCAATAAGTTTTTTGACTATGTCATGGCCGAAAAGCCTTCTATAAATATGGATTTTCCGGAATATAGGCTTCATTGCGAGGAATTTGAGGTCGGACTTTTACTGAAAGATTTGAATTCTGAAACAATTGTAAACGCTGTAAATAGTATTCTTTTGGAAGAACGTTATGAAGAACTGAAAGCAAATTGTCGTCGAGCAAAAGCAGTCTGGACCTGGGAGCAGGAAGCTGAAAAACTATTGCTTGTTTACAAAAAACTATTTTTATAAAAAAGGGGCATCCGCCTTGGAACGGACACCCCCCTACCCAAAATCCTAAACATGAAAAATCTTATACTGAGATCATTTTAATGAAAAAGCTGCTCTCAGATAGATCTTAATTACTCTATTACAATTGTTTTTTGCTTTGGCGCCTCCACTTTTGCTGCTTTTTTGGGTATAAACAGTCTGAGAATGCCTGACTCATATTTTGCCTCAATCTTCTCGGCTTCTACCTTATCTTCGGGTAGACCAAAACTGCGCTTGAAGCTGTAAAATCCAAATTCTCTTCGGGTAAATTTCTCCCCTGTCTCCAGTTTTTCTTCTTTCTTTTCGGTAGAAATGGTCAGAATATTATTTTCCAACTCGACTTTAAAATCTGATTTTTCCATCCCCGGTGCAGCTACTTCAATTTGGAAACCCTTTTCAGATTCTTTTACATTGATAGCCGGAGTCTGCAATTTATTTTCCTGAGCTACAGGGAATAAACGATTGCGCATTGCTGCATCGCCAAAAAATTCATCGAAAAAAGTAGGCATTGGATTTCTTTTGATCATAGTTTTCATAAATGCTCTATGTTTTTTGTTTATTGATAAGTTAATTTTATAATTTACTTTCGAAAGACAATAACTGATATTCAAAGTCTGTGCCGTCTAAATTTTAACTTTAGACAAACCCGATTCCTGTTTTATCATTCAAACAATTGATATACAATTTATTAGACAATTATTTTATTTGATACAAAATATTTTTAACGCTTAAAACTGCGTGACATTTTGGCATTTTAATTTTAAATAAATCTGCCATTTTGTCAAATTACAGCAAAAACGACAGACAAAATTGTCTTTTAAGCCGCAACTTCAAAATTTTGCCTAAATTAGCTGCATTCAAAAAAAACAGAAAATGAAAGGTATTCAGAAAATAGCTTTGGCAACAGTCGGAAATCCTGGCAGCAAGACAATTTGCCGCAGTCTTGTTCAAAAAGAATATGCAGTAATTTTGGGCTGCCGATATATTGCTTGTTAAAAGAAAGGAATGGGTTCCTTTTCTGAAGGGGCAGTCGATTATGCGGTTTACTGTATGTCGAAGTCCGCATTAAATTTCCTGACCTTTACTTGTTTCAAAAGACCTGCATCAGGAAACGAATATCAAAGTTATTGCTGCCTGTCCCGGTTGGGTCAATTCAGATATGGGCGGAAAAGAAGCACCAAGAACTGTCGAACAGGTTGCTGTCATTGTATTTTGGCCTGTTTTGAGCGGCAATAATGAAAACAGAAAATTTTATAGCGGCGGCAAAATATTGGAATGATCATCAAAAAACATTAAACAAAAAGATGAAAAAATCGCTTATGAAAAATATAATTTTTTCAATTTCAATTATAAATTTGATTTTCAATAGCTTTGCAGTCTTTGCACAGTCGGTTGAAAATCATTGCTATGTGACACTATACCTCAAAACTGATGATGAAAAAATTGAGCGCGCAAAATTTTATCAATCGGCCAGAGAGAAACTAAAAGTTGAATTTACACTGATTGTTTTCAAAGATAACGGAAGCAGTTTTGGCAAAAAGTATTATGCAATCTATAATAAAGAAAAGGATGCATGGTCGATTAAACTGCCATATGGAATGTATCGTTTTCGAACAGAACATGTGGGTTTCGACGACTATCGTAAAACAGTTGTCTGTGAACAGCCGACCTTGATTATTGAGGAAAATTTAAAAATTGAAAACCTTGCCTACACTTATGAAGATGGGAAAAAATATAATTACATAAAAGGCGGAATTGAATTTTCAGAAACGGTGATTGTACACTTTAAAGGTGGCACCCCAGATGAAAACAAGGCTTTTCTAGAGACCTTCCCACATGAGAAAATCCAAAAACTACGTTATATTAATGCCTTTTTTCTTACACTTAATTTATCAAATCAGGAGCCATTACCTGAGATTCTAATTCGAGAAACCTATGGAGATGCTCCCCTCGGCGAAGGTTATTATTTTGGTGACGCCATTACGGGTACAATTGAAAAACTGATGGAAAATCCTAATGTAAGTTATGCAAATCCTACTTTTATATTTCCCAAAAAAGATATCCAGGTACTTTCAACTAAAGATTTTGCAACAATTCCGGGACTAACTAATACTTTAAAAAACCGGAAACCTGATGAGCCTATGCGTCTAAATCCGGATGAATTTGAAAAAACAGATGCCCTTAAACAAAAACTTCTAAAAGAATTGGAAGAAAAATAAACAAATAGCTCTTTTTATCGGTTTTAGGCTCAAAGGCAACTTTCAAATCAACTACTTTGGCCGCTAATTTAAATTTAAAAATTCATGTCATTTCATAAAAAAATCGGCATTCTCCTAGTCAATCTCGGCACACCTGATGCACCAAACCGCAGTGCAGTACATCGATATCTAACCCAATTTCTTACAGACGGACGGGTTATTGACATCAATCCTATTTCCAGGAACCTTTTGGTGCGGGGTGTTATAGTGCCATTTCGTGCCGGCAAATCGGCAAGTCTTTATAAAATGCTGTGGACACCTGCCGGTTCTCCACTTAAAGTTTATGGTTACAGTCTAAAAGAAAAGGTTCAGACTGCTTTAGGCACAGACTATATAGTCGAATTGGCCATGCGCTATCAGTCTCCCTCTATAGAAGAAGCAATTGAAAAAATTCTCGCATCTAAGGTTTCAGAAATCGTTATACTGCCGCTATTTCCACAATATGCTTCTGCATCCACAGGATCTGTATATGAAGAGATTATGCGCATATTATCAAAAAAACAGGCCATACCTGCTTTACGCTTTATCAATTCTTTTTACGACCATCCGCTTATGATTGAGGCTTTTGCAGAAAGGGCCCGCGAGCAGGATATCAGTAAATATGACCATATCCTATTCAGTTATCATGGTCTGCCGGTAAGGCAGCTGGTGAAGTCTGACCTCAGCGGGCAGCATTGCCAGAAAGTGGAAAACTGTTGTGCTGAATTGAATCCCAGTAATCAGTTCTGCTATAGCGCTCAATGTTTCGCTACTACAAAAGCCTTGACAAAGGTCCTTGACCTGAAACCGGATCAATATACAGTCTGTTTTCAATCTCGTTTAGGTAAAACACCTTGGATTGAACCCTACACTTCTGATGTTATTAAAAAAAGATATGATGCAGGTGACAGAAACATACTTGTGCTCTGCCCGGCTTTTATAGCTGACTGCCTGGAGACTACAGTTGAGATTTCTCACGAATATGCTGAAGAATTCGAAAATCTTGGTGGAGAAAGTTTGCAGTTGGTAGAGGGTCTAAATGATCATCCTAAATGGGTGGAAGCAGTTTGCAACTTAGTAAAAAACTCATAAAAGAAATTTATTTTTTCGGTATTTTAAGAGGAAAAAGGAAGAACAAAAAAATGTTCTTCCTTTTTTTATTAAAACCATCAACCTTTTCAAATTTTTATTCGTTTTATATATTAAACAGTTATTAATTTTCACATGTAGTAATTTTATTTAAAAGACAGATCCTTAATGAAATCCAAGTTTTTACAAAAATGAGTATAGCAGGAATATTCCTGCCTTATAACTAATCCCACTTAGCCATGAGAAAAACGCTAATAATCATTTCGCTTTCCCTCGTCTTTGCATTACAAATTTTTTCTCAAACTGAAAAGATCCTCGTAAAATCAATTGACCTGAACGGCAATCAATTAGTTGCAGTTTACTTGAGTGGAAAAACCACTTTTCATGAGTGGGATAAAGAGTTTATTCGGGTCACAACAAGAATAGAGTTGGCAAACTCAACTGCCTCAATCTTGGATCGCTTGGTTATTGCGGGTAGATATGATATCATCTCGAGCGAAAAAGAAGGTGAGATGCAGTTAACTATGCCAAAAATACATAAGCCTATCAATCTCAAAGGCGTAATTTTGGAAGAGAAATTTCATTATGAAATCTTTATCCCCAAAAATACAACTTATAGGATTGAGTTCCCCGCTTCAGAGGGCTTATAAATCCAACTCTATATCTGTTATTAGATTGGTGGGTCCGCACCCCGTCGAAAGACCGCACGAAGTGAACGCGCCGCAAAGCAAAAGCCTGAAAGTGTTGCAAATGACGAGAGCGATGCTTCCTAACGATGTCAGTCTAAAAAAAACCTTCGTTAAAAGGTATAAAGTACTTGAGCAGAAGTAATGATAAGTCTAATTATATTAGATTTTTTTGGCGGTCGATTCAAAAAACGTAGCTGAAGTGGTACCTTCAGCGAGGCTTTTTAAAGAAGACAGGCGGAAAAAGATATTGTGATTAGTTATCATTATTTTTGCTCAAGTACTTAAG
>CAINVS010000010.1 GCA_903854205.1 uncultured Bacteroidota bacterium
GAAATTAAAATAAAAGCAAGACATGAAAACTGAAAACATTAAAAATTTGGGTGACCTCATAAAAAGCGGTTATAAATCTATCAGTATTAAAGATGAATTAAGAAATAACCTAAGAGCAAAAATCAAATCCGGAAATCCTGTTTTTGAAGGTGTTCACGGTTTTGAAAATACTGTAATACCAGAATTGGAAAGAGCAATTCTTTCAAAGCACAATATAAATCTTCTTGGACTACGGGGACAGGCCAAAACCAGACTTGCCCGAAAAATGATTGAACTGCTGGATGAATATATACCGGTTGTTGAAGGTTCTGAAATAAATGATGACCCCTTGAAACCGATTTCAAGATATGCAAAAGAACTGATTGCTGAGAAAAAAGACGCTACCCCAATCAGCTGGCTGCATCGAAGCGAGCGATTTTTTGAAAAATTGGCTACGCCGGATGTAACTGTGGCTGACTTAATCGGGGATGTTGATCCGATAAAAGCTGCTCATTTAAAGCTTTCTTATGCAGATGACAGGGTTATACATTATGGTATGATCCCAAGAGCAAACCGTTGTATTTTTGTAATTAATGAATTGCCTGATTTGCAGGCAAGAATTCAGGTTGCCCTTTTCAATATTCTTCAGGAAGGGGATGTGCAGATCAGAGGGTACAAGATACGTTTACCTCTTGATATTCAATTTGTATTTACCGCTAACCCTGAAGATTATACCAATCGGGGTTCAATTGTTACACCTTTAAAGGATAGGATCGGTTCACAAATCCTGACACATTATCCTGAAAATCTTGCTACAGCCCGAATGATTACCGAACAGGAAGCAAAGCTTAATCAGGATCAGACGGAATCTGTGTATGTACCCGATTTGGCAAAAGATATTTTGGAACAAATCAGTTTTGAAGCGCGCCAAAGTGAATTTGTAGATAGCAAAAGCGGTGTAAGTGCCCGTTTGAGTATCAGTGCTTATGAAAATCTGATTAGTGCAGCGGAGCGCAGATGCCTTAATATGGGTTCTGATAATACTTCTGTCCGTTTGAGCGATTTTTTGGGTGTTATTCCCGCTATTACGGGCAAAGTTGAATTAGTTTACGAAGGAGAGCAGGAGGGTGCAGGAATTGTAGCTAAGAATTTGATTCACAATGCTATTTTAAGCCTCTTTCCCAACTACTTCCCCAAAATAGAAAAACTTGAAAAAGATAAATCTAAAAGTCCTTATGCTTCTATAGTTGAATGGTTTGGCAATCAGCCGGGACTGGATTTATTGGATGAAGCTTCGGAAGAGGAATACAGAGAAGAATTGGATGCTATTGAACCCCTGGAAGAGTTGATACAGAAATATCAGCCTAATATTTCAAAAGAAGATAAATACTTTTTGAAAGAGTTTGTTCTTTGGGGATTGGTTGAATACAAAAAACTCAGCAAAAATAGATATACAGAAGGGTATCAGTTCAACGATTTGTTTTCAAAGTAATTGATGAAGGTGATATAGTTTGTGAAAATGGAATTGCAACAAAAAAGTAGAAAAAAATAGTAAAATTAGGTACCTTGCTTTAAATAAATATTGTTCAAGGCACAAGAAGGCCTGATCTATTTTTTTGCCGGCCCTAGTAGCATATTTACTTTTATAAACTTGCAATTAACCATCATTATTATGACTGCAAATAAATCTGCCACATTCGTAAATCTTTTGGAGCCGCTGATTACAGCATTTTACAGTATTTGGGGAATTCTATTCTTTGAATGGGATGTATTTTATATAGTCTATCTTTTTTGGTTTGAAAATTTCATCAAGATTTTTGCCTTCAGATTAAAAGCCGGCTCTGTCGATTATATCAGGTCAAATGACCAATGTTTAAGTGCGCGTGAGTCCTCCGGAAAATTAATAAAACCGCTGAGAGAGATCTTCCAAACAAGACTTTTCTTCTATTTTGCCTATTTTGTTTTTATAGTGATAGGTCTGGGCTTGATTTTTCCATTTATATTACCGGATACTGATCAAACTTTGAAGGCGGTCGTTTCATTTATTTCCATTCTCACGTTCAAAAACTGGGAATTTAATTTGGCGCTATTACTTGTTATTGCAAATGAGGCACTTGTGTATTACCGGGATTTCAAGGTCAAAAAGATTTATAGCAAAGCCAATCCCTTTCCAATGCCTTTCGTTCTGGAAAGGGCTGATATTGTGTTGCATATTTCAATTATTCTGACAGGGGTATTTGTTTTTATGCAAAAACATCCTTCTTTTGCCGGCATTTTTCCATCAATCGAAGCTTCAGCATTTTATATGGCTTCAGCTGTTATTTTGGTCACTATTAAGCTGATTGCAGATGTTTATGAGGTCTACAGGAATAAATCGCAGTCAGTAAAGGAGTTGAAAATGGAAGATGAGAAAGAGGCGGTGGTGAAAGATTTGAATGGTTTGTAGTTGTCGGCTTTATGTGCCCAAAGCATAAGCAATGGGCTCAGTCAGGGGCTGTTTTCCTTCGAACTAAAGGTCTTGGAAATGTATTTTGACTCACCCCAAACCCTCTCTTAAACCATAACTCTTATAAAAATACGTAGTTTTTTAA
>CAINVS010000011.1 GCA_903854205.1 uncultured Bacteroidota bacterium
AAAAATTTTCGGATGCGCAGAATGTTACATTTGAAAATGGCTCGAAAGCAGTAATCTTTAATACTCTAACGGCAATTCCCTTTAGGGAAGTACAGGAACAAAAGTTCAAATTGAAGACTTTGAGAGGTAAAAGCGGAGTTGAATGGTTAACCGATTTACCCAATGCCTCAGCAAAAGTTATGTTAAAAACGGAAAATAATTCAAAAAAAGATTTTTTTTCGGAATTAATGGTATATTTGTAGCCATTGAAAGCGTCAGATGTTTTTCATCTATGTTGTTGGTAATTAATGAGTAGTTAATCCCAAATCATAAAAACGAGTTCAGTGGTCTTGGAAATAAATTTCAAAACAATTAAAACTTACAAAAAAATTAAATCATGGCAAAACAGTATGCAACACCGGGCGTTTACATTGAAGAAAAAAGCGCCTTCTCGAACTCCGTTGTAGCCGTAGGGACAGCAATTCCTGCATTCGTCGGACACACTCAAAAAGCACAAGCCGGTAAACGCAGTCTCCTCAACACTCCAATGAGAATTTCTTCATTGGTTGAGTACCTGTCTTTCTTCGGTGGTGCTCCCAAAACATTATTTACAGTTGAAGCTGATGGCGACAACTACACAGTATCTGTTGATCCGGGTTCTGCTTATAACCTTTTCCGCAGTGTTCAATTGTTCTATGCAAACGGCGGTGGCACTTGCTACGTTGTTTCTGTAGGCGGTTATGGTGACGAAGTAGGCGCCAAAACATTGGTCGGTGCTGAAAACGGTGGTGGTATCACAGCTTTGTTGAAAGAGCTTGAGCCAACTATGCTCGTTTGTCCTGATGCAGTTCTTCTCGAAGAAGGTGACTGTTCAAGCGTACAGCAGGCTATGTTGAAACATTGCGGTGCAGACACTCGCAGCCGTTTCGCTATCCTCGATGTATGGGGTGGCTACCAGGCAAGAACATTGTTGGATGATGACGTTGTAACACGTGCTCGCGAAGCTTACGGTAACAACTTCCTCGACTTCGGTGCTTCTTACTACCCTTGGTTGAAAACTACAGTTGTACAGCCTGATGAATTCGATTATACTAACGTTAGCAATCCTGACGGTTTGATCGAAGTTCTTTCTAAAGAAGTTGATGACAACGTTTCTGCAGGTTTGTTGAAATCAGAAAAAGGTGATTTAATCAAAGCTGAAATTTCAAAAATTGGTGATTCAGGTGCTGATGTATCTGCAGTTAGCAATGTATTGAAAGCTGTTAGTCCTATCTTCAATGATATTTTGGGTCAAATGCGTGAAGCATTGAACATCATGCCTCCTTCCGGAGCAGTTGCAGGTATCTACTCATTGGTAGACAGCACTGTTGGTGTATTCAAAGCTCCGGCTAACGTAAGTGTTTCTTCTGTTACCGGTCCAACCGTTAATATCTCAGCTGCTGAGCAGGAAGACCTCAACTTGCCTTTGACAGGTAAAGCGGTTAACGCTATCCGTCCTTTCGTTGGTAAAGGTACACTCGTATGGGGTGCCCGTACTTTGGACGGTAACAGCCAAGACTGGAGATACATCAACGTACGTCGTACAATGATCATGCTTGAGCAATCAGTTAAATTTGCCTGTGAGCCTTTCGTATTCCGTCCAAACGACGCCAATACCTGGTTAGCTGTTAAATCAATGATTTCTTCTTTCCTTCGTTCTCAATGGCAGGCAGGAGCTTTGGTAGGTTCTACTGAAGATCAGGCTTATCAGGTTGAAGTTGGTTTAGGTACTACAATGACTCCACAAGACATTTTGGATGGCTACATGAAAGTAATCGTTAAAGTAGCTATTTCTCGTCCGGCTGAGTTTATCGTAATCACATTCCAACAGAAAATGCCTGGTGGCGAATAAGCATAAGCTTGCCGCATAAGGTATTTTGGAACGGTGAACGATTCTCACCAGACAACTCTTTCTATTTTAATCTTATTTGAAAATCTATTAAACTCATAATAACATGTCTGCTACAACAGAATGGCCATTGCCAAAGTTCTACTTCACTGTAGAGATTGACAACATCCCTAACACAATTGGTTTCCAAGGTTGCGAAGGTCTCGAGTCTGAGATCTCTGTAATGGAATATCGTTCAGGTAACTCACCTAACTTTTTCAAAACCAAACGTCCGGGTTTGATGTCTTACAGCAACATTACTTTGAAAAAAGGTATGTTCACTGGAGACGCCAACATGTACGAGTGGTACAAAGAAATTGCTACGGACCACCAGCACACCAATCGTCGCACAGTTATCATTTCTCTGATGGACGAGCAAAACATAGTTGTGTTTACTTGGACTTTGGAAAATGCCTTCGTAACTAAGTTTACTCCAACCGGATTCGATGCTGAAGCCGACTCAGAGGTAGCTATCGAAGAGCTTGAGTTCTGCTGCGAGTCTTGGAATATGACTGTATAATCTAAGCAAGCTTAAGCGCTTAATATATTTAACCCGATAAGTGAAGACTTGTCGGGTTTTTTATTTACAAAAGGATTGCATCAACAAGTTGTCAGAAATAAAAGAATTTCATCAGAATAAACAAATAATTATTTCTATCCTGTGTTTAAAAGTAACTTTAGTTAGTTTACTTTAGCTTATGAGTTAAAATGAATACTAAAATCAGAAAGCAGTTTATAAGCCAAAAAAACAAATAAAAATCACGGTAAAATTGTAGCCGGAAGTGCTATTATTAAAGCTAAATGCTTTCAAAAATTATAATTTAAAAAGATTCATTCTTCTTATTAAATTAACTATTGAGCGCTCATTAATTAAAGCTAAAATAAAATTTAACCCAACATGTGAAAAACTTGTCGGTTTTTTTTTGTGGGATGGGAAAATTAATCTTAAATTGGTGCATCAAACGCTTAACTTTTGAGACTTTTGTCTACTCAACCCCTTAAAAACCTACTCTGACTATGCCTTTAGCCAATAACAGTACAGGCGCCGGCGCAGGCGATAACTATAATTCATCCAATCCTGCAATGGTTGCAGGTATTTTATCTCCAACAGATGGAGCTGTTTATATATATGGCTACGATGAAAGCCGTCAGCAGGTTATCATAAGAGAAGTAAAAAAAACAGCACAGGTGCCGCATAAAGGGATGACTGCACATCCGGTTTATACTAATAATCTGCTTTCTACTTATGTAAAAAATGCAGTTGTGCCTCGCACTGTTGGTGCTACGCATACCCCGCAGGCTGTCTTGCCAACTATAAATGATTTTTTGTCAACTTATGTTAAGAACGCAGTTACGCCTGTTGCTGGAAAATCCGGAGAAATAGGTGGTGATGGCAAATATGTAACCAACCGTACTTTGGCGTTAAGAGCAGAAAGAATTTCAGCCAATTTTAAACCGGTTGGTGCACTTCATGGTGTAACCAAAGATATGTTGAGCGGCTATCAAAAAAATGCAGTAACGCCAACAGTCAATGAATTCCTGTCTGCATATCAAAAACAAGCTGTAGCGCCAACAGTAAATGAATTCCTGTCTGCATATCAAAAACATGCAGTAGCGCCAACAGTAAATGAATTCCTGTCTGCATATCAAAAACAAGCTGTAGCGCCAACAGTAAATGAATTCCTGTCTGCATATCAGAAACATGCTGTAGCGCCAACAGTAAATGAATTCCTGTCTGCATATCAAAAACAAGCTGTAGCGCCAACAGTAAATGATTTTTTATCGACTTATCAGAAAATTCCTGTCAGACCAACTATTAATGATTTTTTATCGACCTATGTTAAAAATCCGGTCACACC
>CAINVS010000012.1 GCA_903854205.1 uncultured Bacteroidota bacterium
CATTTTGCCTGAACCTAGATCTACACTGTAAATTTCGGAGGCATGATTGAAATCGTTGCGTAAAACAATCATCTGATCGGCAGTTTGACCAATTATTGTGTTCACATCATAATCACCGACTGTCAATTGTTTGATTAAAGCCTTTTCATTTGCTGAGTTTGGTACTGTCAGCTCAAACAAATGTTTGGTGGCATTGGCGGCAGCAATAAAATAGATTTTTTTACTGTCTTTACTCCATTTGAATGATTCAACAGTCCCATCCCAATGTGCGGTAAGATTAACCCTTTTGCGCCATTTCATGATGTAAATATCATTTTTATCGGCTTCAAAGCCATCGCGAGCCATTGACAACCAGGAAAAAACAGCATTGGGAGAAAATTCGGGATGTGTGTCATATCCCTTCATTCCATCAGTCAGATTTATCGTTTTTTTCTCAGCAAGGCTGTAAGAATAAATGTCTGTATTGGTACTTGTGGCGTATTCCGTACCCAATTTTTTCTTGCAGACGTACATGATAAATTTAGAATCGGGACTCCAAATATAATCTTCATCGCCGCCAAAAGGTTTTTGGGGACTGTCATAAGGTTCTCCTGCCATTATATCTACCGCTTGGGCAGAACTATTGTTCTCTTTAAACATCACGTGACCATACATTCCATCCTCCCAGTGATCCCAATGACGGTAATGCAGGTTATCAATAATATAGGTATTGGCATTTTTATATTCAGGATAATAATCCTGAGCGGTTACTTTTTTAATTTTCACATCTTCACTAAAGAGCATAAACTTCCCATCTGGAGATATATTTTTATCTTTAACCAATGATCCGACAGACTCAGTCAAACCGGATTTTCCATCACTGAAATTCAATTGATAAATTTTTGTTGATTTTTTATTTTCCGGAACATCGTAATGTGTTACACGATAAATAACTGATTTTTCGTCAGATGAAATACCGACAGGACTTATTCTGCCAAGTTTCCAAAGCAGTTCAGGTGTCATAATATCCTGAGCATTCAGTACATTTAACAAAGCACAAAAAGTAAAAAGTGCTGTAATTTTTTTCATAACAAAGTATATTGTAAACTAAATTATTAAAATAAACTATTCAGAATAAAGCAGATATTTCTTTCTCAATTTTTTATAGGCATCCAGATCTTTTGTCCATTCTTTTCTGATTTCAGGTCCCATTTTGCCATTTAATATTTCATCCTTTACCTTGCTGTTTCCAATCAATTTATTGAAGAAATTGTCATTATTAAAGAAAATAACCTGTTCTTCAGGCTCAGCATGATGATAAAATTTGATAAGGTAATCAAGGTTAAAACAGCTTGATTTCTGAAGTTCTTCCATTGATTTATTGCTCAAGTCAAATCCAAAGCATTTTTGACCGCTATAGATGGGACTCTTATCTCCTTCTCCGGGTTTGGGTGTAAATTCATATTCTCCGCTTTGAAAATCGGGGTGACCATAAACCTGAAACTGTTTATCAGTGCCTCTTCCCATACTTACCACTGTACCTTCGAAAAGACAAAGCGAAGGATAGAGATAAATACTCTGCATATTTGGCAGATTGGGTGATGGTTTTATAGGCAGCTTATAGAATTTTTTGTGGTCGTAATTGCTGCATTCCACATGGTAAAGTTCACATTTCAGACTGTCGGGCAACCAACCTTCACCGTTAATCATTCGGGCATACTCAGCAGTTGTCAGTCCATGAACAACAGGAACAGGATGAAGGCCAACAAAACTTTTAAGGTTTTTCTCCATGACAGGACCGTCAACACAATATCCCAATGGATTTGGACGATCGAGAATCAGCATTGGAATTTTATTACGGGCACAGGATTCCATCATATAGGTCATTGTAGAAGTAAAAGTATAGAAACGTACCCCAACATCCTGAATATCATAGATGACCATATCCAAATCCTGCATCAGTTCAGGTCCCGGTTTTAAATTTTTTCCATAAAGAGAGATAATCTTTACAGAAGTTGTTGGATCTACACCATCAGTAATATGTTCACCGCGGTCGGCTGTGCCGCGAAAGCCATGTTCAGGAGCAAAAATTTTCTGAATATTACAGCCCAACTTTATCAAACTGTCCACCAAATGGGTTTTTCCGATTACAGAGGTCTGATTCACCACCAAACCTATTCTTTTTCCTTTGATAAATGGCAA
>CAINVS010000013.1 GCA_903854205.1 uncultured Bacteroidota bacterium
TGCCAGAAAGATCTTACTCAAAAATCAGTATTTTATTGCATAATTTTTTAAAACCAACAATTTAATCAGCATTAAAAGTTCATATTTCAATATGTTCCCCTAACGATTATTTCACTTTGAAATTCTAAAAATTGCATTTTCTATTGAAAACCACAATTATTTTACTTTGAAAAAACTTAATATTAATTTCACAGTAAATATATCTTCAATCAAAAAATTGTTTATTTACGCATCAAATATATAAATAATGTTTCATAACATTTGTAAGAAATTATGCCCATGTGACCAAAATCAACTTATGTGGTTTAATTTGACATAATCAAAAAAAAAAATCAGTTGGAATTTATAACATTTCGTAGAATAATTTAAACCAATTATAGAAAACGCACTAACAATAATGTTATCATATGAAAACAATTTCTCCTGAACTTTCTTCAATTTTACCGCTTTTCTATATAGCATGGTCAGATGCGCTGCTTGGGCCTAGTGAAATTGCATTGATTGAGGCAAAACTTTTGGACATAGCATGGCTTAGTGATGAAGATAAAGAACTGGTAAGCGCCTGGTCTAATCCTCAAAATCCTCCAAATGATGAACTCATGACAATATGGTCAACAGCGATCCGAACGGTGGCGGCCCAATTTTCTGAACAGGAAAAACTGAGTCTGTCTAGACTGGGTATTGAAATGGCCAAGTCTCAGGCTGGAGAAGACAATTTATATTGGTTGAATGAAAATGTTTTGACCGCACTGCAGGAATTGGAAAAAGCCATAAATATTAATAATTTGTCAAATCATACCGAATTATTTAGTGAAGTTCAACGCAATGCGCTTATTCTTTCTAAATTGAAGGAAACTTCCTTTGATCCTAAAAAACTGCAGGATATTCTCGATGATGGATATGGAGAAATCAGAAAAAAAGTTTTTCAACTGCTGCAGGATCCACTTTTCAATCATAAAACACTGCGTGAGAAAACATCCTACCGGGAGCAGGTAATTGTTTGGCTGCAGCTCTTGGCAGATCAGGGATTTGGATCGCTTCACTACCCAGATTCATCCGGAGGCAAAAATGACTTGGGTGCTTTTGCCATGGTTTTTGAAACATTGGGTTATCACGATCTCAGTCTGACCGTAAAATTTGGCGTTCAATTCGGTCTTTTCGGTGGGGCAGTTTTGAATCTTGGGACAGAATATCACCACAATAAATATCTGAAATATATAGGTAATTTATCACTTCCGGGTTGTTTTGCCATGACCGAAACCGGACATGGTTCCAATGTCCGAAATCTGGAAACTACGGCCAGCTATGATAATGTAACTGATGAAATCATTATCCACTCCCCTACTCCCGATTCGCAGAAAGATTATATCGGCAATGCGGCCGCTCATGGTAGGATGGCAGTTGTTTTTGCACAGCTGATTGTAGATAACATCAATCATGGCGTACATGCCGTTCTTGTTCCCATTCGCGATGGGAACGGAAAAACCATGCCGGGCGTTGAAATTATTGACTGCGATTATAAATTGGGCCTAAACGGTATCGATAACGGCCGTGTCCGCTTTAACCGGGTCCAGGTTCCAAGAACCAATCTGCTCAACAGATACGGTAACATTGATGAAAATGGCAAATACAGCAGCCCTATTGAAAAAGAAGGGCGCCGATTTTTTACTATGCTCGGTACCCTGGTTGGCGGCAGGGTATGTGTGCCCCGTGCAGGTCTGAGTGCAGCAAAAACGGCATTAACCATAGCCATTCGCTATGGCCTAAAACGACGGCAGTTTGGCGAAGAAGGTCAACCCGAAATACTACTTTTGGATTATCCTTCGCACCAACGCAGACTCATGCCACTGCTTGCAAAAGCATACGCTTTCGACTTTGCTTTGACCTACCTCACAAAACAATATTCCGAAAACATTGACAGAGATCTGCGCGAAGTAGAATCTCTGGCAGCAGCACTGAAATCCCTGGCTACCTGGTTCAGTTCTGAGGCTATACAACAGTGCCGCGAAGCCTGCGGAGGCAGAGGTTATCTTTCTGAAATGCGATTTGCAGATCTGAAAGCAGATACTGACATTTTTTCAACCTTCGAGGGCGACAATACGGTCCTTCTGCAGCTTGTGGCAAAATCGGTGCTCTCCGATTTTCAAAAAGAATTGGGCGAAGGCGGCATCTTTGGTTTCGCTGAATTTTTGGCTGAGCGCTTCCTATCGGCAGCAAGAGAGAAAAATCCCTGGGCCATCAGAAATACGAATGAAAGTCATCTTTTGAGTACTGATTTCCACTTGCATGCCTTCCGGTATAGGGAGCGAGACCTCACGGTTTCTGTTGCCGGAAGACTGCGCAAACATATCGGCCGGGGACTTGCTCCCCAACAGGCATTTATGCGCTGCCAAAACCACCTGATTGTTTTGGCCAAAGCATATGGAGAGCGTGTAGTCATGGAACAGTTTGCCGAGGTAGTTGACAAATGCGCTGATGTAACGCTGAAACCAGTACTGAAAAGACTTTGCAGCCTCTTTGCTTTGCATACTATCGAGGCAAATGCTTCCTGGTATCTGGAACAGGATTACATGGATGGTTCGAAAACAAAAGCCATCAGAAATGTTGTTGACAAACTTTGTGCTCAACTTAGGGATGAGGCTGATGGACTTGTCGCTGCATTCGGCATTCCGGAGGATTGTTTAAATGTAAGCATTTGAAACTGACAAATTTCTAACAGCGTTGATAAAAAATATCTTCATCTGACAAAAAACTAATTTTGCTTTCAAAATATAGCAGGCACGAGTGTTTTAAATTGAATGCAGGTAAAAAGTACCTAAAAAAAGGGTTTCTATTCCATCTATCAGTTTAACTTCGTATTATTACCCCAAATAATTAATTTAACATCAAGTCTCGACTCTAAAGAATCCGGGAATTCAGAATTATAAAAACATGATAACAAAAAAATACAAATCACTTATATTAATAATTTTATGTGCAATTTCGGCTTATGCCCAACAAGAGGAAAAAGACAGCCTGACAAATTATCATTTTGAAGAAGTAGTTATATCGGTAAACAAAGAAGAGGAACTTAAAAAGAATGTCGCTCAACAGGTTCAGGTCATAAGTATACAACAGATACAAATGACACAAGGAATGACAACAGCTGATGTCCTTTCCGGTATGGGTGTTCAAATGCAGAGAAGCCAACAGGGTGGCGGTAGTCCAATGCTTCGGGGTTTTGAAGCAAGCCGTATTTTGCTTGTTATAGATGGCGTTCGAATGAACAACCTCATTTTCAGAGCCGCACATTTACAGGACCTTATAAAAACCGACAATAACAGCTTAGAAAGAATAGAACTCCTCTATGGACCTTCTTCAACTGTCTATGGGTCAGATGCTTTGGGAGGTGTAGTTCATCTATACAGCCAGCGCCCCAAATTTGGCAGTGATGAAAAAGTAAGTATTGGCGGAAATGCACTGATTCGGTATGAAAGTGCTAATAAAGGTCTGACAGCAAATCTTAACTTCAACTATGGAACTCAAAAAATTGCATCCTTTACCTCATTGAGTTTTTCAGAATCAGGTGATCTAATGAGTGGTAAAAATCAAAATCCGTTCTACGTAAGCAGTTACGGCGAAAGACCTTATTATGTTCAATACCTCGGCAACGGACGAGATACTGTCATTCAAAACAGGAATAGGTTTCTGCAGGTTGGCAGTGGTTATACTCAGTTGGATATCATTCAGAAAATCATCTACAGACAGAATGATTTTCTGCAACACGATGTCAATTTTCAATTTTCCAATTCCGGAAATGTGCCCAGATATGACCGAATGACTGAAACTTCAGCTTCAACAGTACTTCGATACGGCGAGTGGTATTATGGACCTCAGTCAAGAATGTTGCTGGCCTACAATGCCAATTACCGGAAACCGAACAGCTTTTTTGATCTGATTCACCTGGGGCTTAACTATCAGATTATGGAGGAAAGCAGATATTCCCGCAATTTCAACAGCCGATACAGAAGTGAAAGAATTGAAAACGTGGATGTTATTGGCATTCAGCTCGATTTTAGAAAAAAATTAGATGCGCATGAGGTCCGTTTCGGGTATGATTCTCAACTAAATTTCCTAAAATCTACGGCAAAAAGATATGATATAGTTGCCGATACCAGCGGAAAACTTTCCACCCGTTATCCCGACGGTAAAAACAACATGAACAGTTTTTCAATCTATGCATCACATACCTGGAAAATCAATGAAGTACTCTGTATGGTTGACGGACTCCGATTTGGCTATACAACACTTAATTCTACACTCAAAGATACGGACCTTTTTAATCTCCCATATTCCGATATCAATCAGAAAACGCCTGTATATTCAGGAAATTTTGGGCTAATTGCAACACCCGGAGAAGACCTGAAATTATCGGCTATTGTTTCAACAGGATTCAGGGTACCCAACGTGGATGACCTTACCAAAATTTTCGATTCAGCTCCTGGCAGAGTTATTGTTCCCAACACCCGACTGCGTCCTGAAAAAACTGTCAATTATGAACTTGGCATTGCTAAAATTTTCAATAATAAAGTAAGCTTTGAAAATGCACTTTATTATACCGATTTTTTTGACATTGCAGTGGTTGATGCTTTCAGTTTCAATGGCCAGGATTCCATTCTTTATGATGGAACTATGAGTCGCGTTTACGCAAATCAGAACAAAGATGAAGCTTATATTTTGGGGTTTTCTTCACAACTGAATGCTAAACTGACTGAGCATTTTAGTATGCGCGCTATGCTCAACTATCAGTACGGTCGAGTAAAAACAGATAGCAGTGATGTTCCGCTCGATCATATTGCTCCACTTTTGGCACGTCTTTCATTCAACTACACTCATGACCGATTTTCCTCCGATATGTTTGTACTTTACAATGCCGCCAAAAAACTTAAAGATTACAGTAACAGCGGAGAGGACAACCTGCAATATGCCACATCAGATGGTATTCCTGCCTGGGTTAGTGTAAATCTGAGATTTTCTTATAAAGTATATAAATACATTGTTTTGCAGGTTGGAGTTGACAATCTTTTCGATACACAGTACAGAACCTTTGCCAGCGGAATAAATGCTCCGGGTCGTAATTTTATAGTTGCATTAAGGGGCATTTTTTAATATCCTCGATTTTTTTGCATTCAGCGTTTCATATACGCTCTTTCTAAAGTAATATCTTTGACAGAAGAAATATAACAAAGCACAAAAAGTCATGAACAGCTTCGGCAACCTCTTCAAAATCACCAGCTATGGTGAATCGCACGGCCCGGGAATCGGCGTCATTATTGACGGCTGTCCTTCCGGCCTAGCCATTGACATGGAATTCATTCAGTCAGAACTGGATCGAAGAAAACCGGGGCAGTCCAATATCGTTACTCAGCGCAAAGAATCAGACAGCTTCAAGCTGCTTTCCGGAATTTTTGAAGGAAAAACTACCGGAACACCAATCCATATTTTCATTCCCAATGAGGATGCAAATTCAAAAGATTATGCCGAATGGGAAGATATTTTTCGTCCCTCCCATGCAGATTTTACCTATTGGGAAAAATATGGCATCAGAGATCATCGGGGCGGCGGCCGCTCTTCTGCACGCGAGACCGCAGGCAGAGTAGCGGCAGGTGCCATCGCAAAACTGCTTTTGAGGCAGAGCGGTATTAATATAACAGCCTACACAGAACAGGTTGGAAATATAAAACTGGAAAAAGGCTATGAGAATTCGGATCTTTCCCTTATTGAAAGCAACCCCGTTCGTTGTCCCGACAATGAAAAGGCAACAGAAATGGAAGCGCTGATCCGGGAAGTGAGAAAAGAGGGTGACACAATTGGCGGAGTAGTCGCCTGTATCATCAGCGGCTGCCCGGCAGGATTGGGAGAGCCTGTCTTCGGCAAACTTCACGCAGCCTTGGCATCAGCTATGCTGGGCATCAATGCCTGCAAGGGTTTTGAGTATGGTTCCGGTTTTGATGGCGTAGCAAAGCGCGGATCGGAACACAACGATATTTACTATTCGGAAAATGGCAAAATTCTGACAAAAACCAATCATTCGGGCGGCATTCAGGGCGGCATCAGCAATGGGATGGATATTTATTTCAGAGTTGCCTTCAAACCTGTTGCTACCATCATGCGCGAACAGGAAACGGTGAATAAAGCGGGTGAATCCAAAAAAATCAGCGGAAAAGGAAGACATGACCCCTGTGTAGTTCCAAGGGCAGTTCCGATTGTAGAGGCAATGGCGGCTCTGGTTTTGGCAGATTATTGGTTATTGGCAAAGATCAATGATATTCATTTTTAGCCCTTGAATCGAATTATTAATTCTAAATTTTTTCTTATCAGCTTTTTAATATTTTTTGTCAAAATAGTTTTGCTGCGCTGCGCTTTTGCTATTTTTGAAGAAGAATGTGATAACATTTTCAAATTTTAAAAATCACATAATTAATTAGGTGTCTATCTGGAATAATATTATCAGCACCATCAATGGTGAATTACCTGAATTCCAAACTTTGGATGAAGGGATAGACTATACCATGACCCATCTTGGCACTTACAGCAAGGGGTTGAATGATGAATATTATGTGGATAACAGATGGCTGGAAGTCCGTGATGATGTCAATTTTCAGGAACATATCCTGCATGTCTTTCAGGAAGACGGAACCTATCTCCGAATTTTGGAGGGAGATATCAACAGCGGAACCTGGGAGGAAAATGTAGGCGGACTCATCGTTAAATATGCCGATAAGCACGAGCTTTATGAATGTATTTTTCTGAATGAGGACTTCTTTATCCTGCAAAAACACGGCGACCAAAGTATCAGGGGACAAAGAAAATACTTTTTCATGGTCCGTGAAGGCTTCGGCCGGGGCTATGACTGGACAGAACTTTTAGAGCTGATGTTCAAGGTGTACCGCAGCAATATGCTTTATTTTATCTTCCTCATTTTTGTGGTCCTGGCTGTAGTCATCAGTCTGGTTTTTTCTTTTGCTTAGGCACAAAAAAAGCCGGATTACTCCGGCTCCCTTTATAAAAACCAACAATGAACTTTTACAAAAATGTACTTGGGCTTTGCAAACTCCTAGGCGTTTCGGCTTTGCCGTTGCATTGACATTGCAAGTCCAGTGACATACTGTGCCTCCCCTCTTTTTTAAGAGAGGGTATACCCGCAGGGAGGGGTGAGTAAAGAGGGGCAGATTTAGGTTATAGTTCCTTGTCTGCCTCTTTAAAAATAAGCCAGACAATAAGTGCTATAATACCGATAACTGCGGCAATGAACCCAAGGTAACCGATACTTGTATAAGCCAGGAAAATCAAAAGTGCTCCGAGCAGGATAAAACCCAAAGCTGTCAGAAGCAAGGGCAGGCGAAATACTTTTTTATTGTCCTGTTCTATTTTCATTTTCAGAAATGCCCTTTTCTCCTGCATTTTCATTCCCTTCATCAATTCTTTGTACTGTTTCCCAGCCGCTTTCAATACTTTTTGGGAAATTTTTTGCTTCGGCTCTACCGAAGATGGAGTTACTGCACTCTCCTTTTTTACTTCCGATACAGCTGCACCCGCGTTTTCATAGGCTGCTATGATGAAAAGCAGCAAAAAAAGAATTCTATATATTGTTTTCATTTTGTTTTGATTTATTGGTTAGAAAAGCGCGGATGCTTTTAAGCCGAAAAGCAAATGATTTCCTTTGGCCTGCCCAAAAAGCGCAGTGTTGTTATAAGTGTTCAGCAATCCATAACTTGCATAAAGATGTAACTGAAGCAAGGCGGCATCTCCGGCATTAATATTTAAACCAAAGCTCAATGAAGCTGCCAGATCAAATTTTTTGAATCTGTCGCCCCAATCCTCTATTTGGTGAAAACCATCTTCTATACTGTGAAAAATACTGTTGGTTTTGAAACTGTACATGGGAATTATGCCAATGTTTCCACTCCAGCGGTTGCCTTTGCTGAGTCCTTTTCCAGAACGGAATACGAGTCTGATAGGCAGATCCAGACAATTGAAACGCAGTCTTTGGCGGTGTGTAGAATCGGCGTCACCAACTTCTTTCACTACATCTGTTGTATAAATTCCTACTCCCCGCTGCTGAAAAATAAATCCGGAACCGATACCGATATTTTTGTTAAAAAAATACTCCGTCTCGAGCCCGCCACCCAAAGAAGGTTTTGTAAAATAATCGAATGGTGCAATCGATCCGGTAATTGTAGAAAATGACTGATTGAAAGAGACTCCCCAACGGAATTTTTTCATAAAATATTCAGGGGACATTTCAGGAAGCGTATCCATCAGCTGAGCATTTGACTTGAAAAATGACAGCAGACAGACGCATATAATGATTATATTTCTCATGATAATTTGATTTTAAAACCTAGTCCAAAATTTTATTGCCTACTTTGAAATTCAGGTCATTGACCGACTGCATAAAGTTGTTGAACAAATCAATCTGCTGACTTTTGGTTTGCAGGTATATTCTCTGCTGATCGATAAATTCAAGTATGGTAATCAGTCTTTTATTGTAGCTATCAACAGATTTGCTATTGAATCTTTCCAACTCTGTAAGCAGTGCTTCATCATAACGGTTCAACCCTTCTTTTTGCAGTAAAAACATCTGATAGCTGCTTGCAACCTCCTGTTCAATTTGCTGATCAATAACTTTCAGGTTGCTTTCTGCCTGTTTAATCCTGACTTTGGCTTCCTGAATTCCACCCTGATTTCTGTCAAACAGGGGTATTGACATTTCGAAAACGATACCCGAATAAGGACGCACATAATTCGATCCCTTATCATGCGGCTGATAACCGAAATTAAAATCGGGAATCGCATTGGATTTCTGAAGTTTGAGATTTTGTTCCTCGTATTCAATATTCTTCTTGCGCAGCTGATAATCGGGGCGAAGTTCCTTAGCAAGGGTTATCACTTTTTCCAAAACAATAGTTTCCGTCAGCGGTCTTTCTCTTGGAACTGTCTGAATAGGGACAAATTCCTGAATTGCCATCAGGATGCGCAGAGCCGAACTTATCGCTGCGATTTCAACTTTATTGCTCTGCTGTTGGGTTTTAAGATCCAGCAATTCAGTTTTAAGTCGGGTCACTTCGTTACCGGCCATATTTCCTTTTTTGAACTGATCTTCGGCATATTTCAAAACCTCTTCCATTCTTCCGATACTTATTGCAAATAACTTCTCCTGTTCCTGAAGTGTATTCAGATTGGTGTACTGAATAGCACATTCGTAAATCAGTCCGCGCATAATATCATTGACCTGCAACTTTGTCAAGCCGATATTCATATTTGCCAATCTTACTTCATTTCTGTGTTTTCCGGAAATAGAAATAACCTGTTCAAGCTGTATCAGTTTTTGGTTTCGGTAATTTAGAAACTGGTTCAACTCAATACTGTACAAATCAGCATTCCATGCAAAAAGCGGATTTCTCCAGAGTCGGGCCTGCTTCAACTGCGCCTCAGCAATTTTAATATCATACTTTGAGGCAACCAATTGCAGATTATTTTCTATAACAAGCTGTTGCGCTTCCTCAAAAGTGATGACAAGGGGGGCAAGCGTATCTGTTTGTGACATAGCAGGCAGCTGAATCAGCAGCAAAAGACCAAACAGTTTAAGTATTGTTTTCATGTTTTATCAATTTCTTGAATTTTCAAATCCAAATCGCTCATTATAACCCTGATTATGGATTAATAAATTGAGGATTTGAGTTAAATAGCGTTTTCATATTTTGCAGTTATACAACGCTGCATTTTGCAGCGTTGAACCAATCTGCTGTTTCGATGATGTTAAAATTCAACTTAATTTATACTGCATCTTCTTTGTCATTTACAACCATTTTGTGATGAACTTTATGAGAATGACGGCCGGCTGCATTACCCAATGGCATATCTGGATATTTTCTGTTGAACATCCAGTAAATAATTGGGAAGATTAGCAATGTCAGAATAGTAGCCGTAATCAGCCCACCAATAATTACAACAGCCAATGGTTTCTGAGACTCAGATCCGATACCTGTAGACATTGCCGCAGGTAACAAACCGATTGCTGCCATAAGCGCAGTCATAACCACCGGTCTTATTCGGGTTTTTAATCCTATGGCAATACTTTTACTCAGCGGCATTTTCTGTTTCAGATTCTCATTGAAGACCGAAACAAGGATTACCCCATTCTGTACACAGATACCAAAAAGGGCAATAAATCCAACTCCGGCAGATATACCAAAGTTTATACCCGTAACATGAAGTGCCAAAATACCGCCTATGAGTGCAAAAGGCACATTGAGCAGCACCAAACCTGCATCTTTGGCATTGCCGAAAAGAATATAGAGCAGAAAGAAAATGGCCAATAAGCTAATTGGAACAACCTGCCCCAAACGGTTAGTGGCACGTACCTGATTCTCAAATTCTCCGGCCCAGACGATACTGTAACCTTTAGGCAGTCTCACTTTTGCAGCTACTTTTTCCTGTGCCTCCGTGATGGTCGAACCTAAGTCGCGTTCACGTACAGAGAATTTTACTCCGATAAAGCGTTTTGTATTGTCGCGGTAAACGAAAGCCGGACCGGTGACAGTCTCTATTTTTGCAATTTCTTTCAATGGTATGCGCGAGCCGTGAATAGTGGGCACCTGTAAATTCAGGATCTCATCTTCCCCTTTTCTATAGGTTTTTGGAAAACGGATACGGATATCGAATTTGCGCTCTCCTTCATATTTGATACTCGCTGTTTTACCGCCTATCGCCATTTCAAGCGCAGCCTGTGCTTCAGCAGTACGCACACCGTGAATGGCCATTTTATGCTCATCGAGCAATACCTGCATTTCAGGTTGACCTACATTGCGAAGAATACCTATATCTTTAATACCTTCAACCGGCTGAATGGCGGCCAAAACCTGATTGGCAATTTTGTCCAATTCGTTGAGATCATCACCGAAGATTTTTACAGCATTGTTGGCATTCATACCCGCAACAGCCTCGGCAACGTTATCAATAATCGGTTGAGAATAATTATAATTAATACCCTGGAATACTTTTAGCGATTTATCCATCTCGCCGATCAGCTGATCCAACGAAATTTTGCGTTTCCATTCTTTTTTGGGTTTCAGATTCACCTGCATCTGTACATAATAGAATCCGCTTGGGTCTGTACCGTCGTTTGAACGGCCGGTTTGTGAAAGCACAGAATTTACCTCAGGGAATTTTCGCAATTTATCGCGCAATTTGGCAACTGTTTTAACTGTCTCATCCAGCGACGAGCTCATTGGCAGTTTTGCTTCCACCCAAAGAGCACCTTCATTCAGCGTAGGGAGGAATTCTGTTCCCAAAAATTTTGCAGAATAAAGTGTCAGCAGCAGACTTACAATTGCGATGGAAAGACTGATCCATTTATTTTTAAAACAGGCCAGGAATCCGTTATATGAAATGTAGTTAAAGAAATTTACAATCGGATTGTTGCGTTCGCGTACATTCTTTTTCAAAAGGATGGAACATAGCACAGGAACCAATGTCAATGTAAAAATCAAAGCACCCAATAATGCAAAACCGAGTGTAAAGGCAAGCGGTGAGAACATTTTTCCTTCCACTTTTTGGAAGGCAAAAATGGGCAGCAAAGCTGTAATGATAATGAGTTTAGAGAAAAATACCGCCTTCCCCATTTCAATACCCGTTCTGCGGATGAGTCCAAGTTTTGCCATCTTGTTGAACTTTTGCATCCCATGTTTATGAGCAATATGGTCCAGCGTTACAAATATACCTTCCACCATAACTACGGCACCGTCGATGATAATACCAAAGTCAACAGCACCCAAAGAGAGCAAATTCGCACTCATGCCCATCAAGCGCAGGCAGAAGAAGGCAAAAAGAAGGGCTAGAGGAATAATAATAGATACAATTAGCGTTGTACGCCAATCGGCCATAAACAGAAATACGATTACCGTAACAAAAATGATACCTTCCACCAGATTATGAGTCACGGTTTCGGTACAGTAATGCATCAGAATGTCGCGGTCATAAAACATTTCCATTTTAACACCGTCAGGCAACACATTATCATTAAGCTCGGTAATTTTGGCTTTTACACGGGCTAAGATCTGACTTGGATTTTCACCTTTACGCATCACAATAATCCCTTCCACAACATCATCATTAGCATTAAGACCTACCTGTCCTACTCTTGGCAGATTGCTTTCCTGAACCTCGGCAAGATGTCTGATCAAGAGAGGAGTTCCATCGCGGTCATCTATGATAATATTTTCAATATCTTCTATACTGCTCAGCAAGCCCACACCGCGTACGACATATGCCTGTCCGTTTTTCTCAATAACATCGCCGCCTACGTTCATGTTGCTTTTTGAAACAGCTTCAAAAACTTCAAGCGGGGTGATTCCATATTTTACCAGCAGGTGTGGATTTGGCTGTATTTCATACATTTTTTCGCGACCGCCAAAGGCAACAATATCTGCTACACCCGGCACGGAACGTAACTGTTTGTCGATGGTCCAATTTTGAATGGTCAGCAATTCCCGAGTATCTTTGTCGGGGCTTGTAAGTACATATCTGTAAATCTCACCGGTTGGGCCATAGGGCGGCTGTACATCGGGATCTACACCATCCGGAAATTTTATTGTTCTTAACTGATTATTGACCTGTTGTCTGGCAAAGAAATCATCAACCCCGTCTTCGAAGATAATTTTGATGATAGACAAACCAAACATCGTGATACTGCGCACATTTGTTCTTTTCTGAACAGAGTTCATCGCAATTTCGATGGGAACTGTTACAAAACGTTCTACTTCCTCTGCACTTCTGCCCTGCCAGTCGGTTACGATGATTATTTGGGTGTTGGTTACATCAGGAAATGCTTCCACCGGAGTGTTTACATAACTGTAAACGCCGATGAGCACAAGAATTCCAACCCAAAAAAACGTAAAACTGCGGTTCGCCAGAGAAAAGGATATGATACCTTTTATTAGACTATTCATTTTTAGAGATTATATTGATTTTTATTCATTTTTATAATAAGTGCCAAAATTTCAAATGATTTAATCATTGATAGCATCGTAAATATAAAGCTGTTCTTTACTGATTATTTTTTCACCGGACTGCAGTCCTTTTGTGATATAAGATTTGTCGCCTACAGTTTTATATACTTCAACTTCGCGGGTTTCAATATTATTTTTGTCTTTAAAAACCATGACAAAATTTTTGCTTTTGTCAAAAACTACAGCTTTTGAGGGGATGGCTACCATTACTTTCGATTCGTCAAAGAAGAGGTTTACCACACAATTCATTTCCGGCTTGTACTTGTAATCGCCGTTTGAAAGGGTAATTCTTGCTTTCATTGTTTGTGTTTCGGGGTCCAAAACAGTGTAAATTTTGTCAATTTTGCCCATCACAGGTTCACCCGGATAACTGACCATTTCGATTTGAGCACTTTGACCAACTTTGACACGTGAAATATCCGATTCATAAATATTGGCTAGAACCCAAATCTCATTTATTTCTGCAATTGTATAAATGGACTGACCGTTATCACTACGCATCTGCTGATCCTTGCTGATATTCTTGTTAATTATAAAACCTGACATTGGGGCACGGACAACATATTCAGAACGATCGTTGGTGCCGTAGAGTTTTTTTGTTTCTTCAATGCGGCGAAGTGCCAATTTTGCTTTATCCACCTCATATTTCATTGGCAAAAGTTCTTTTTCGGCAATCAAACGGGCTTCATACATGTCCTGCCCATTTTTAAGGCTTTTTTCAGCAAGTGCCAAATCCTGTTCAGCTGCCTTCAGTTCTTTGTCATATTCTGCAATTTCACTGCTGAAAATAACTGCGAGAACATCACCTTTTTTGACATACTGCCCAAGCAGTGCATAAATCTCACGGACATGCCCACCAACCAGTGGAAATACATCCATCACATTGTTCTCATCGGCGCTTACTTTTCCGTTTAGCGTAATTTGTCCTTTTACAAGTTCAGTGCCTGCCGTTACAGTTTCAATACGCGAGGCCATAGTGTCGTTCAGTGTGAAACTGCCTTTTTGGGTATTTGCATCGTCTTTTTTTGTCGGCGATTCTTTGCCGCATGAGAAAAAAAGCAAAGTAGAAATACACATCAGTGTTATTCTTAAAGGTTGCATAGTGTCGGTTGATGATTAAAAAATAATAAACAAAAATAATAACATATACGTATACTAAATTTAAAGCCTGAAGCAATTCTTCCATAGCCCATTTTGAAAAGAGCACAGAAAAAAAGGGGCTATCCATTCACAGTCTAAGTTAAGAGTGAAGGAAATACAGCTGTTTTCGTAGGATTTCAGTTCGCAATTATTTTGCAGTATTGTCCGGATAGGCGGACATTTGAAAACAGATTTGTGACTATTGAGCACAATCGGTCATAGTCATCTGACCTGATTTAATTAAATCAGGAAAAATGACATAAACAGCAAAATAAAGGAAACACAAGTAAGAGACGATATTGAATATATGTCTCAGTCAAAAATAAAAAAGGGATGAATAGGCCTAATTCCGCCAATTGCAGAAATGGAGATGAAGGCAAATACGCTGAAATGCCTTTACTGGATTGCCCGAAATTACAACATCGGAGGATGCTGTATGGAATAAAGAAAGAGAATTGTAAAACAGACACGGGTTTAGAACTGAGGACAATAAGTCAAAGCTCAGGATTTTTTTACCCAAACCGATTTGATGATCAGTTGAAACTTTTCTGCCATTCCCTGTTGCACCCTGAGATCCTGGAATATAATCATCCAAACCTACGAGTTGTGCAAAAACATCTTTTTCTTGTCCCTCCTTTTGAGTAAAGGATTCAATTTCATGAGCATAATAACTTCCAACTACTACCCAACTGCTAAGCAGCAGCACACAAAGGATAGTAATAAATGGCAAATTTCTCATGTGGATATAATTATTATAATAAGACTTCGCAAAAGTAGCTATTATTATAGTATCATTGAAGAAAGCCAGCCATTATTTTTAAGAATTAGTAACAGGTAAAAAAAGGTAAAAATCGAGTAGGAGGCTGACGATTAACTCGTCAGCCGTCCTCTCACACCACCCTGCGTACCGTTCGGTACAGGGCGGTTTCTTAGGTTTTGACTCTAAGTTGTCTGTGAGGTTATTTTCAGTTATCCTCGTGAAAGTCGGCA
>CAINVS010000014.1 GCA_903854205.1 uncultured Bacteroidota bacterium
AGCCTTTTAAACCCGTATAAAAAGCTTTCCCCTGATTAGCTTCTGTAAAACGGTCAACGAAACGTTGTAGGTAAGGATCGCGGGCTATCATGAAGGTCGTAATGGGAATGTGCAGTTTTCTGGCTTGAGAAGCCTGTGTATAACACTGTTCCACAATATAGGGATCCAATCCGTTGCTGTTCATGTAATAGGTTCCGTCTTTTTCACGGATACAGCTGGGTTTACCATCCGTAATCATAAAAATCTGTTTGTTGGTATTTTTTTTCCTCCTTAATATATCCATAGCAAGCTGCAAGCCGGCAACTGTATTGGTATGATAAGGCCCAACACTAAGGTAAGGAAGATCTTTTATATTGATGGGCCAGGCATCATTTCCGAAAACAATAATATCGATTGTATCTTTTGGATATCTGGTTGTTATTAATTCAGCCAAGGCCATCGCTACTTTTTTTGCAGGTGTAATTCTGTCTTCTCCGTAAAGAATCATACTGTGGCTGATATCAATCATGAGCACTGTACTCATTTGAGCTTTATACTGTGCTTCTTCTACGACCAAATCATTCTCACTGAGTTTAAAATCATCAATACCATGGTTTATTTGAGCATTACGCAAACTCTCGGTCAGTGAAATTCTCTCAATAGGATCTCCAAAATTATAAGCCCTCAATTCACCGCTTAATTCATCGCCCTGACCTGTATGTTTTGTTTTATGATTACCGCTCCCCGAGCGCTTTAGATTTCCGAAAATCTGTTCCAATGCAGACTGACGTATGGCTCTTTCTGTTTTGGAACTGATGCCGATGCCCGTACTTCCGTCTTCTTTAACTTCCTCCCGGATATAACCTTTATTTTTTAGATCTTCAATAAAATCATCTATCGTATAGTTTTCATCAGTAAGACTGTACTCAACATCCAACTCCCTAAGCCAGTCAATGGCTTCGTCAAAATCTCCCGAAGTATGCACAATGAGTTCCTTAAAAATTTTAAAAAGTTTATCAAATGGAGCAACAATAGGTGCTTCATAAGTTTTAAACGAAAATCCTTTTTTGTTTCTGTTTTCCATGATTATTAACTAGTAATTTATCTTTAAACAATAAATTCAGAGGAATGTTTCTGATTTTGCAGCAGCTTAAGAAAAGTTATATCCTATCCAGTATTAAATAAAAAAAGAGTACCAGAGTACTCTTTTCTAATTTATATAGTGTCAGCTATTTTACAATTCTGACCTCTCCACTCTCAACCGTATTGCTCCAGTTTTGTGCCCGGTCCTTAATCCTGATGGAAAAAGTTGTAGTTTCCGATGTATTGGCGCTGTTAAGGATAATGATATTTTTAAGTACCATCTGCAGCTGTCCCTGAACAATAAGTTCTGCGCCATTCGGAGAACGGGGCGAAAGATGATAGCCAAAAATCAGATTTTGCGGATCGCGGTTGTCAATCAGCTCAATTACGGTAGAATCAGGACTTTCAGTGCCCAAATCGCCATCACCGTCTCTGTAGGAAACAGTAAAAATCAAAGAATCGCTAAATTCCTTAATTTCTGTATCATTCACAGACAACAATTCAATAGAAGGCGATTCAGAAATAGGAAGTACATCTTTCTTTTTGCAGGAGATTGTAAAACCTAAGCCAAAGAAAAACAACATTATAATTAATTTATTTTTCATCTTTTTTATTACAAAATGTTAAAGTATTAAAAACTAACTATGTACCAAGTACTTTCTACTGTAATACCATCGAATAATACAGAATTATCGGAGCCTGAGTACTTGCTTGAGGAATCTCAGTAGCAGTGGCATGATCATTATCTTTCACATAAGTTCTGATGTAAACAATGTCACCTGCCTGAAATCCCAATGAAGTTGGATTGATCGTTACTTTATGAGTGTATTGCAGCGGAAATCCTACATTAATAAAACTGAATGCAAAAGTGGATAACAATGGTGTAAGCGGACTTAGTGTCAAATTGGCCGCCACAGCATTACTAAAATCAAATGGATTTTTTGAAAACTTTATCTGATTCACTGTCAGCAAATTGCCAAAAATTGTATCTCCGGCTGTTGTTTCTTCCAAATAACAGAAATATAGGTCGATACTGGCATTGGCAGGTGCCAAAAATGGCTGATAGGGCTGCCCACCCCTAACGGTATCAATCCGCTGATTGGAAGAAGCCGGCAGATAGGCCAATAAGCCTAGTCCGCTGGGCTGTAAACTGCTTTGATTTGGATTTACACCATAAATATCTTTTGCACCATTGTCAATCCAAGCTGCAATATTATCCAAGACCTTTTGCGGTAACTGATTTCCGCTCGATGGCATTCTTTCAAAATTTGGGGGATTGTGCTCACTTATACGTTTCCAAAGCACGGATTTTGTTTTATCACCCGGATAAACACGGTATTCCAATGGATTTGTCGGATAGTTTTTTACAATTCCGTGGCGTACCAGAGTATTGTAGGAACTTTGTACGGTTCTGAAATCAGGTTCAAAACTGCCGTCATGACAGCCGGGCACATTGCAGGATTTACTGAAAACATAATTGTGCAATCCTAAAAAACTGGCCGAGTCAATACTTATCTGCGGAATCTGATGATTCGGATAAGTAAGCGTATCGTATGGATTAAACGGAAGTTCCGGGTCTTTTACACAGCCTGTCGGGACTATGAAAATACAGGCTGTCAAGGCTATGAAAAATATAAATGTCAGATATCGCAACATATATTTATTTGAAGTTTTGTACAAATAATCAGTTCATTTTTTATTACCGCAGACTAAAAGTCAGCGTCTAGGTATGGTACTCTAAAACCTTAGGCTGAAGCCAACGGTTTTTCCTTATTTCCTTCAAAATTGTAGCGCTCACTCCGTTCGGTTCTTGGAATCTTAAAAAACAGAGGATAAACTTTGCGTCCTTTGCGTATACCTTTGCGAACTTTGCGGTAAAATTTCTAGATTAAGTCTTTCATCTTTAATCTTTAATCTCTTTCTTACACAAAAGCCTGCGTCAATGCATTCCCATTCAGCATTCCCGAAGGAATATCCGGTAAAAATCCCAGAATATGCGCTATTGTCGGCACTACATCTATAGCCTCACCTACCGGACTTGCCTGAGAACCGATAACCTGATTCTGAACAACTTTTCCGCTGGGTCCAACTATCAGGGAGAAAATACGGCGGGAATTACCATCACTTGTATGGTCAATTGCTCTTAGTCCGTTACCATCAACAATATTGTTGGGTTCAAGATTTCTGCCATGCTCCGGCATACAGATCATGATAGTATCATTGGCCAAAATAGGATCGCTCTGAATTTTATCCCAAAGCCAACCCACACCGTAATCAGCGGCATGCAGCAGTCCCAAATGTGAAGAATAATTTTGGTGACAGATATCTGAATTAAATGTATTGATCACCATCAGTTCCGGTTTGAAACGGTCCATCACCTGCCAGGCAGCGGCAATATTGATAAGGTCGCCTGTGAGCATGGATGGATTGTTGCCCGGAGTCGGTAATGGAATCGTCCCATTTGATGCGCTCTGCACCATGTCGAGAATAAACTGGCGGATAAGTTCCCGGTCACCGTCGGTATTATAGATGCCGGGCAGATCTGCTACCGTTTTATCAAAATTATTATTCAGAAAATTGCGAATCTTATTGATACGGGCCACATCATCGGGCTGATAATTCACAGCCTGATTAAATGCCGTCAATCCCAATTCCAAAACTGAGGCCGGACGCATATAGTTTGCACCAAAAGTGGGCCCGTAAGCCGGATGAGAACTGTAATTCAGCGATGGATAAGGGCCAAGACCTTCCGACAGCCACCAGGCATTCAGGGCCGATTCGCCGGGACTGTTATGTTTTCTATAGTATTCAAAAATTGTCGGAAAATCCGGATTCAGATTCAGGTTCAGTCCTGTTTCTGTGTATTTTCCGGTGATAGCAACAGTATGCCCATTGTAATGTCCGGTTGGGCCCTGCGCATAGCGTACTTCTTTAAAAAGGGTACCGCGTTGCTGCAAAGGTGTTGTCAGAATTGGATTCCAAGGCGTATGTACCAGTTGATTCAATGGCGTAGCACCACTCAACATATTGGGCATAATATTTCCATTTGAAGAAAAACCTGTTTGTGCCGAAACGTAAAGTTTATCGACAGTTTCCTGATTTCGAAGGCCGCCGGCGAACAGTACAAAAACTACATGATTGGCAATGCGGGTGCCAGATGCAGCAAAAAGTCGGCCGCTGGGAAGAATATAAGGTGCTACAATAGCTGCAGTACCGATGAGACCTGCATTTTTTATAAATTCTCTACGTTTCATAAAAGACTTAAAGATTTAGAGACCTTTAGATTAAAGACAAAATATACTTAAGTAGTTAACGTATATAAATTTGCAAATCAAGGGTTGAAATATCAAAATCAACTATATCGCATAACGCTGCCGCGGGCTCATTTTTACTTTTGGCTTATCTCGTCAAAAATGAGGAGAACAAAAAATCAATGCTTTAAGAATCAGGCAGATTAAGAGACCCTAATAAAACTTATATTCATTACTTCCGGCAAAGGCCTCATAAATCAGTTCGGGCGTCATACCAGGATCGTTTTCAATGCTTTCTTTCATGAATTTTGCCTCATAAGGCGTTGGTTTTCGCAAATAAAAACGGATATAAGTTTCTTCCACAAATTTTGGAATATCATCACGCATTTCCAGATCTGTTGGAATTTGGACAGTACTGCTGTTTATATAATTATTAATAATAAGATTATCGGCAATCTGCTTATCTCCCAAGGCAGTACGCAATTCTGAAAGCTCGTTCAATTCCTGCTGGGATACACTGG
>CAINVS010000015.1 GCA_903854205.1 uncultured Bacteroidota bacterium
GGAAAATCTTCGTTGATTAATATGATAACAGGCATTGAAGGTCTTGCGCGCACATCAAGAACTCCCGGGAAGACACAATTACTTAACTTTTTTGAGATAAATTCTCAATTTTTTATTGTTGACCTTCCCGGTTACGGTTTTGCAAGAACTCCAAAAAAAATAAGGGCAACATTCAAGACAATGACCGAAGAATATTTGGCAATGCGAGAAAGCCTCGCCTGTGCTTTTCTACTCATTGACAGTTGTGTTCCGCCACAGGAAGCCGATATTGATTTCGCAAACTGGATGGGTGAAAACCAAGTGCCATTTGTAATTGTTTTTACAAAAACAGACCGGAAAAAAGCTGCTAAAAATGAAAAATATTTAGAGAACTTCAAAAAACAGTTTTTGACCTATTGGGATGAATTTCCTACTTATTTCATAACTTCTTCTGAAGACAAAGTTGGTAGGGAAGAAATACTTAGTTTTGTTGATAAGGTTAACAAAAATTTCAACACTCAACAGGATTAGTTTTATATTGCAGTCAACAAAAATATATCTGCCAATACATGGTCTCATTTAAAAGCATATTAAAACTTTCTCTTCCCATAATGGTTGGTTCAGCGGTTCAAAACCTGATCAACCTTACCGATACATTTTTTTTGGGAAAGGTGGAAGGTAAAGAAGTTGAATATCTGGGAGCAATTGGCCTGGCCGGTGTTTTTTATTTGCTTATTACTACAATCGGTTACAGCTTTACAAAAGCTGGTCAGATAATGGTAGCACGCAGAATGGGTGCCGACGCAAACGAAGAAATTGGAGTTATAACACATGCTATGGCAGCTTTTGCTCTAATGCTGGCAGTAGTTATGTTCATATTAATGAAATTTGGCGGGGCTCCCTTTTTTGGGATGATTGTTAAAGACCCTGAAATTTTGAAATACTCTTTGGAATATCTGGATTATCGCAGTTATGGTGTATTTTTCAGTTATATGGGAGTGGTTGCCGTTTCACTTTATACCGGATTAGCCAGAACAAATATTATTATTTACAATGCCCTTATCATGGGTATTTCCAACTTTATACTCAATTACTGTCTTATTTACGGCAATTGGGGGTTTCCTGAAATGGGGATTGGTGGGGCGGCACTTGCCTCAACACTTTCTGAAGTTATAGCATTTGCCATCTTTATGTTATATATGGTGTTTGATAAAAAGATTCGAATTTACAATCTTTTTTCCAAGCCTAAAATCGATATCACGATCATAACTGCACAGATAAAACTTTCAATTCCAATGATTTTGCAGACCTTAGCAAGTTTGGGCAGTTGGTTTGTTTTTTTCGCACTTATTGAACAGTTGGGTAGAAATGAACTAGCCATTTCCAATATCATCCGCACTTTTTATATGATGTTTATGATTCCGGCTTGGGGATTTTCATCAGGAATAAACACTATAGTCAGCAATCTGATCGGCAAGAAACAGCTCAGGCAGGTTTGGCCGGCTATCACCAAAACAGCAATATTGTGCTTTGCTGTAACTATGTTACTGAGTCTTTCATTGGTATTTTTCCCTGAAATGATGCTAAGATTAGTAACTGATGATCTTACAATAATTCCCGATGCGAAAAAATTGCTTTGGGTACTCATCGTTATTTTGGCATTTTATTCGGTCAGCATCATTTATTTCAATGGACTTGTAGGAACCGGAGCTACAAAGGTTGCATTATATATTCAGGTTTCCTGCGTTGTTCTCTACATGATTTATGTATATGTAGTTGTAGGAATGTTAAAATCAAGTCTAGAAATTTCCTGGATGGCCGAATTAGTGTATATGATTTCTTCCATGATGGTTTCTATCTGGTATCTTAGGTCAAACAAATGGTTGAAAGTGAAAATTTAACTGAAACAGACTGTTTCTCAAAAAACTTTTTCAATGATTTAAACTGTGAGAGAATTTTATGAAAAAATTATACATCTTCCTCTCCTTTTTTTCCATTTTTACTTTTTCTAATTACCAGTTTATTCTTGGACAAAGTTGCGAATATCGTTATAAATCAAGGACTTTCAACTCTATTCAGATTTTTAGGGATGTTGCTTATTCCAAAAATGCTCCTAAGTTAATTGCAGCTTCATTAGGAACTGAGACTACACTAAATCAGGATTTAGTCATGGACATTTTCATGCCGCCCCCCACAGATACTGTCACCAAAAGACCTTTACTAATTATTGGTCACGGTGGCGGATTTATCAATGTCGCCTTTATGGGCGGCACTTTGCTTGTAGGTACAAAGGACAATGATGATATTCAGGCACTTTGTGATACCCTTGCACATTGGGGCTATGTAACTGCCTGTATAGAATACCGCACAGGATTTGATATTGCCAGTACGACCTCTATCAAAAGAGCAGTTTGGAGAGGCGCTCAGGATATGAGTACAGCCCTTCGTTTCTTCAGAAAAAATGCCAATTGGTTCAATATCGACACTGAACGGGTTTTCACAGGAGGCAGCAGCGCCGGTGCATTCTGCGCCATCCACAGTACTTTTATTGATTATCAGGAAAGAATTCCGGAATCTTATCAGGTCACTCCTTTTGTGATGACCGATTTGGGTGCGCTGCACAGTCGACCTGTAGTAGAATTGACAGGTTTTAACCCTTTTTCCGGTAACAATGTTCCTGCAAATGATGTCGATTCCATTCCATTGGGACTTGTAGCCTATTGGGGCGCAATTGCCGATACTGCGATGTTTGCAGGAACAAATAAAGCAGCAATACGTATGTTTCACGGAACAGCCGACCCTATTGTCAGTTCACAATGTGCACAGCCCTTTGCCAATGTGGTACTGACGGCCCCTGTTACCTGCGGTTCAGAAATTATGGACATTGCCCTGACTGCTCACAATATCCCGCATCAGCTCACGCTGGCACCCGGTGAAAGCCATGAATATTGGGGTGTGCTGAATGGCACTTGGACAACATCCGGCCCAAATGCCTACTGGCTGCCGATCATTGAATCTACTGCCGATTATTTTTACAATCTGATGCGCCCTGCTGCTCCACAAGTCAATGGGCCTGCTGCCTGTGCCCCCAATACAATCTATACTTTCTCGGTTATCAATCCAGTTTCAAGTTCAGATTATTGTTGGGAAATAGATGGCGGAACAATTGTTTCTCCATTGCCTTATGGAAATTCCATCGATGTAATGTTTTATACTACTACAGCATCAGGGGCTGTGAAATGCCGTCAATTGGACGAATCCGATGTTGCGAGTTTACAAAGGGTAAAATTGGTCAATGTCAGTACTTTGGCAGGAACAGATATTATTGACAATGATACTGATTTCAGTATTAACCCAAATCCGGGAAATGATTATATTGATATAACATTCCAAACATTAGAAAACAAGAAGTCGGAATTGGAGGTTTTTGATTTTCTCGGACGCTCCTGCGGGAAACATACGGTTAATGATCAGTTTATTAGAA
>CAINVS010000016.1 GCA_903854205.1 uncultured Bacteroidota bacterium
CCAGTGTAGTATCATATAAACCAAGGTACTATGCCCAAGCTCACAGTTGTAATAGTTAAAAAAGTTTGAAAGCTTTTTTTCCAATTCATGCTCATTTTCGCATGAGTGCAAATATATGCTTTCATATTTAACAGTGTGTTATAATCATTCAACAATAAACATTAAGTAAATATTCCTTTACCAACTATATCAATTTGATATATTTTCGTTATATTTTTTTCGCAAACTGAAGTACCCTAAAAAGTCGGACATTAGTTTAAGGTAGTAAAGACAACATTTTCGTAACCTCAGAGTAACAAATTTAAATTAATGCCGAAAGCGGATTTTTTTTAGAATATTATCGGATTTTATTAACTTTGAAGGATAAATGGAGAAAAAGCCTGATTAGATAAATATTTATTCTGACAGAATAAATCAAATATATCAAAAAAAATTATGAAACAATTTATATTATTTCTTTTGGGATTAGCTTTCTTCTCATGTTCAGGGATCAGCAGTGAAGAAATATATTCAAAATACGGATGCCTGAATAATGACAATCTTGTGACTGATGGTCAAGATAAATTCATATTTATAAATAAGGGAAATAAAATCAAATTGACCTGGAAATGGGAAAATGAGATTTTTGGAAAGGGCAGTTTATATAATGAAAACATAAAAAAAGAATTCTCCTGTGAGGAATACATTGTAACTCCTGCAAAATAAAAACCTAGCAATTATTAAGGTCGATAATTAGGTCCCAGCCTTCTTCTGCCCCAACCTTTTCATAAAAGCTATTCATTTCCTCAAACAGCGAATCGGATAATCTTTTACCAGTCTTCATAGTCCTCTCCCTGTTCCGTTCCATAAAACTTTCTTTGTCAATATCCGGCAGTATCAAGCAAATTTTTGAGTAGCCCGGAAATCTAAGCATTGTTTTTCGCCTTTTTGATTTCGTCAGGTTGGTGGCATTTATTATTGTATTATTACTCAATTTATTCAACTCGTCCATTTTTCTGAAAAATAATTTATCCGTCAACCTGCTGTCTGTTTGGGTATAAATTGAGCGGTAATTTTTTTCGGGATTTAGTTCTTCCATGATCTTATCCCTCGAGAGGATATAGAAGTCTTTAAGGTCAAGCAGACTAATCAGGCTATCTTTTCCGCTCAGCGGAAATCCGACAGTAAGTAACAATATCGGTTCTGCGTAGCGACTTATTAACTCTTTTATAGATTTTACAGTATCGGAATCAAACATGTAGGCTGTTTTTTTTGAGTTAATGGTATAAACGGTTATTTTGTATCAGATATTGAACCGCCCACTTATTCTGACAAGTTTATGGTAAAACCGAAACAGCTCATATAAAGGGTGAACGCAAAATAGAACTGTTCTTTAAACTGACCTGAATCCCAAATAAAAGTACTGATCGATAAATCCTACAAAAGATAAAACTGTTTGTAATCGTTCCGGTTCAGATGATAGAATGTTATTGAATCCAGCTTACAGGTTTTCAGATTCCTGAGAAAAGCAATTACATCCTCATATCTTCCATTCATCCAGGGGCAGAGACCGATGTGCTTCAGATTATTGCGTTCAGCATATTCTATTATTTCTTTTATATTTTTTCCGTTGATATTGTATACTTTATTCTTGGAAAGCATGAAATCCTTGACTATATGAATGTCTTGATTTTCTAAAGGTCTGTCTTTCAGCGGGAAATTATTGATCAGATTTATGCCTATCATATTAAGGTTGTCTTCATCATCCCAAATGCTGCATAATTTCACAGAGATTTTAGTATTGTTGAGATTGCCAAAATTGAGCATTTTTTCCGACCTGGTTTTTTTTAAGCCGATAATATTACCAAAATCTTGATTCATCAGCGGATTTAAATTGGGGGCAAATAAAACGGGGGGTATATAGTCACAATTTGATGATTTAATATCTTCAGTTTTTTTATATCCCCAATCCAGCTTTCGCAGTGCACAATAATTCCATGTATAGTAAGACGGATCATAAATTAGGATAATCTCTTCATTCAGTACAGGACTCAGATACCCCATCAGAATATCTGTAAAAATCGGATAGGAACCATTACCTTCTTCTAAACCCTCATTGATGGAAACGAGATAATCAATTTTGACATTATTTTTCTTCAAAATATCTATCGCGGGGAATGCATCTCTTTCGATACCCAAAATTTGCCGACTTTTGCTCCCATCGGAATGAAAATTGATAAAAGAATTATTTTTTCGGTTGTTTATGCTCTTCTGATGTTTAAAGGCACTAAAATTTCTGTCAACCAGATAAATTTTATCCAATGAAAGCAGGTCGTAATTTGTCGAAAAATTACCGGAAGCCAGGTATAATAGGTTTCTTTTCTTTTTGAAAAAACCTGAGCATTTGGGATAAGAAAAATTTTCCATTGGACATATTGAAATTTAAAATAAGTTAAAGATTTTACATTTTCTATTAAGAAATTGCTCCATTTTTTACGTTAAATTTCCGTAAAATTCTAAAGATTTTCCCGTCTTGTTGAATGTGCTATCATATTTTTCAATTCCTTTTCATTCACATTTTCGGAATAATAATAACAGAATATTAAAATTGGCAGGTATATTAAAAAGTTAGTGTCAAAACCTTTAATAACACTATCAATAAGGTCCAAATGAAAAATTACACGAATATCGAGGATAAAAATCCAGCTGTTTCGGATTCATATACATTGGTATTAAGGGTTAACAATGTTTGAAAGTTTGGGCTAAGTAATCCCTCCCAATAGGTTTCTCTAATCTTGAAATAAAGGGGAGGCACAATCAGCAAGTTAGCGAGTCCTTCGACAAAGCAGAAAAAAGACCCTCTTTTTGAAGAGAAGGAGTTGAGAATGAGTCAGTGCTGCTTTTAAATTTTAAAATACAATTTGACACTTTCCCGCTAAGACATTTAGCGTTTTTTTTCTTTTAATACCTCATTAGCAACTTTTCTCTTAATTTGTGCCTAAATTTATGTCTCATTCTCATAAATAAATCGACTTTTTTTTGAAGTTACGAAAATACTGTCAAGACCACCTTAAACTATTGTCTGATTTTTATGGTAACTTATACCTATATTTAGAGATCGTTCTATTAAATCCTTCCTCTTTCGCAATGCAAGATTTCATCAATACCATTCAGCAACGTCTGCAGGATCCGCTTCCGGGCATTGAAGCCCAAATGAAAATGATCAGCAATAAATTGGCGGCGCCTCTGGGCACTCAATCCAGATTTAAAGTTCCTGAAACTCATAAAAAAGCAAGTGTTTTGGCATTGCTTTACCAAAAGTCGGGAGCTTGGCATCTCGCGCTGATGCAACGCCCTGAATCGCCTTTTGCACATAGCCGGCAGGTTAGTTTTCCGGGCGGCGGCGCAGAGGAAGGTGATATGGACGAATCACATACTGCACTTCGGGAAACAGAAGAAGAATTTGGCATACCCAAGGAAAAAATCAATCTTTTGGGCAAACTAACTCAGGTTTATATTCCGGTCAGCAATTATCTTGTACATCCTTTTGTCGGTTACATGAACGAAGAACCGGTTTTTAATCCTGATCCAAACGAAGTGGAACACATTGTCGAAGTTTTACTTTCAGATTTATTGGATCCTGCCAACCGAAAAATCAAAGAAATAGAAGTTCATGGCGGTGTTAAATTGCCAGATGTCCCGTATTTTCATCTTTCAGATAAAACAATTTGGGGGGCTACCGCTATGATGTTGAGTGAATTGGCGGAAATTTTAAATGTCGATTAAATATTAATTTATAATTTGTTTTGCTTCTGCCATCTTCCTGCCTATTTGCAAAGTAAGAATATGGTAAAACATAATAAAATCGGAAGCAAGGCTGTATGCAGGATACACAAAGGTGGCAGGTTTATTTTTTTCGAAAACAAAATGTCCGACCCAGGCAAATCCATAACCGCAAACAGGGCTCAACAATAGCATCCACCAGGTTTGTGTGATAATCGCATAACTGACGATAAAGAGAAATCCACCCGTCCCGATAAAATGCAGCGCACGACTCACAGCATCCTGATGTTCAGTCAGATAATAAGGATAAAACTCCTTCAGTGTTTTGTATTTATATTCCTTGACCATTGATTATAAATTTTAAAATTCTTAACTGATAAAGATAGTATTTTTCGGAATAATTTGCAAAAAAACGCCTTTCCCTGAACAGAAAAAGCGTTAGATTTATAATTGTTATTCGTTAACTTAGACAAGACCTTTTAAAAAACACCCAATCCTTCAAACCCTTTACCTAAAACAGCCTTTTCATCGCTCTGCAGCCAATCATTCAGTACAGAAGCATACACATTTCTAAAGTCGATTTTATATTTCAGATCTCCTTCGTCCAAATTGCTCAAATCGGGTGCTTCATTATAAAAACCGCCTTTTTTAAGGCTGCCGCTCATCAGATAAAGATTATTAGCGGTGCCGTGATCGGTGCCGCGACTTCCATTCTCAGCTTCTCTTCGTCCGAATTCCGAAAATGTCATAATTAAAGTATCATTCCAAAGCCCGGCCTGTTTTAAATCCTTTACTATTGCCGAAATAGCTTCTGAATACTGTTTCAGCAGATTTTGCTGACGGCCGTTCTGTCCGGCATGTGTATCAAATCCGCCAAGTGTTACATAGTAAATCTGTGCATCACAACCGGCAATCATCAGTTCCGCCACCTGTTTCAGGTCTTTTCCAAAATCAGATTGCGGGTAAGCGACATTTGATTGGTAAATTTTTGACTGATCGAACAGATATTTTGCGGAAGCAGCTGTGGAATTCATTGTTTTAAACAAATAAGCTACATTTTCATTGTGTTCATGCTCATGATGGTGCTGCAACATGGCAGAAACCACAGGCGTTTTGATGTTTTTATATAACTGTTCAGGATTGCTCATGGCAAATCCGCTGCGATTGACACCTTTCAGGACAAGACTGAGCTGATCGTCCAATTCCAGCGCGTGATGCGGAGCCTCACAGCCAGCGCAGCTGTCGAGATAACGGCCCAACCACCCGCTGCTCAAATACTCATCTGACTCTGAGGCCGTATGCCAGATATCCATGGAACGAAAATGAGATCGGTCGGGATTAGGATAGCCTACAGAATTGATTATATTGAGATAACCATCATCCCAAAGCGGTTTCAGCGCTTGCATTGCAGGATGAAGTCCCATTTCATCGGTCAGTTTGATGACTTCAGATTTAGGAATAGCAATCTGTGGTCTTTTTTGGTAATAAATGTCATTAGCAAAGGGTACGATGCTGTTGAGACCGTCATTTCCGCCGGTAAACTGAACAACAATGAGCCTTCTGCCTTTAAAGTTCTGAATCGGAACAGCACCCATCTGACAGGCTTTGAGAAAAGCCGGCAAAAACAGGGTTCCTGCTGTTATAACCGAGCTATTTTGGAGAAATTTGCGTCTTTTCATGATCATGATTTTTATTGGGGAATAAAAAAATGGGCTGGTTGGTTGACTCCCTGCGGGGAGGCACAATAAGTCACTAAACTGTTAATTTTTACAATTCGAAAAAAGCCGTATCTGGAGATTTTTTTGACTCACCCCTCCCTGCGGGTATCCCCTCTCTTCTAAAAGAGGGGAGGCACAATAAGCCGTATCTGGCGATTTTTTTGACTCACCCCTCCCTGCGGGTATCCCCTCTCTTCTAAAAGAGGGGAGGCACAATAAGTCACTAAAACTGTTAATTTTTACAATTCGAAAAAAGCCGTATCTAGCGATTTTTTTGACTCACCCTCTCTGTGGGGGGAGGCATTGCAGTAAAAGTATCAAAATCAATCCGTTTTTTCTTAACAGAGCTGATACTCGGGCAAACTCATCACTATCAGTGTCCAAGCCCTCAATTTTTCCTCTGAGGTTTTCGCCGCAGCGGTATATTTCAGAAAAGCAGCATCGTCCAACTTTACAGAAATCGGAATCAGATAGTTGGCCAGCTCCTGTACCATTTTATCTTCTGAAATTTTGCTGAAGACTTTAATCAGTTGCGTTAGATCGGCAGTCAAATCAAGTTTTTTCAGTGCTGTCCCCCGGTTTGCAGCTTCCGGTGCATCTTTCAGTCTGAACCCCAATTCGGTTTTATCAAAAACCATCCCTGCAAAGTTAAGTCGCAGCAGTAAGGTTGAATTATCAATCCAGGTTTTCCCGCCCGGCCAACCTGCGACATTAGGCGGTTTAAAAAGTATCTGCCCCAATGCCCTTTGCGGAAATAACCAGGCTTCTTCGTTTCCAACCTTCAGGTTGAGCACCTTGGCCATTCCAACGATCAGTTCCAGCGGTGATTTGATTTTTGCAGCGGCATGTTCGTCTTTATAAAACCATTCGGATTCAAAAAGAAAGCGCATCATTTTTTCAATGTCGTAGTTCGATTTGTAAAATACGTCAGCCAATGCTAATATATTTTTCTCATCGGGTTTTATGTCAGAGACAAAAAAACGGTAAATTTTCTTTGCAATAAAAACGGCTGTTTCTTTTTTTTCCAAAATCATGTTTACAATATCGGCTCCATCAAAGTTTCCGCTTTTGCCAAAAAATGTTTTCATACCCTCATCATGTGCTTTGGCTCTAAATTCAAATTCACCTGTTTTTTTGTTGGTAAACCAACCTGTAAAGGCTCTAGCAGCCTCTTTAATATCTTTTTCCGTATAATTTCCGCGCCCAAGTGTGAAAAGTTCCATTAGTTCGCGGGTAAAATTCTCATTGGGTCGGTCTTTGCGGTTCTGCTGATTGTTGAGGTAAATAATCATGGCAGATTCTTTGGTTATTGCCAAAAGCAGCTCTTTAAAATTTCCCAAAGCATGTTTTCTAAGTGTATTGGCATAATTTGCTGCGAGATGAAACAGTTTGGGTTCGCAGGCAAAATGTCCGTGCCAAAACAAAGCCATTTTCTCCAAAAGCGGCGAAGAATCAGAGTTAATCATTTTTTCAAGCCAGTCACCATTAACTTTGGCGCTGAGCTGACGGGCCATTTTCTGGAGTTCTTCCCGTTTTTCTTTGGAAGCTTTTTGAATTTCATCCTCATCCTGAATATCCATTTGCGGCACAGTAAGCAGCGTTGCAGTTTTCTTTTGAAACAGTCTGTCCTTCGCATCTTTCAGGCTGAGCTTGCGCATTTTCTCCCATTCAGCGGGACTTAGGCCAAATCCGGCGCGAAGGTAAAGATGGCGTATTTTTTCTTCGTTGGTCATGCAGATGGGGTTTTGGGTATTTAGAATAAGCTTTGGACTTGGTAATTTATGAAAAGTTTAAATGGCGCTGCATTTTAGTAAAATTATTTAAACTTCTAAAGTATGATTGTAACCATTTCAATTTCTTGCATTATTTGTTTTTGCTTATTTTAAATCATAACCAAACTTAAAATTTATGAAAAAAATAATTTTCACACTAATGACCTGTTTTACTACAGGTTTTGCATTCTCACAAACCGAAGCTGAACTTACGAATAATCCTGAAGTAATCTGGCTGGGGGAAACTATTATCAGGTTCAACCCCGATATGGGTAGAGAGGAGCTGAAAAAGCAGGGAATTACAGGCCATGCGCTGACATTAAAGATTCAGGCGCTTCCTTCAGGCGGAAAAGAATTATTTTGGGATGAGAATCAAAATTTGAATACAAAATTTTGTTCCCATGAATATTTAACTTCCGAGAAACATTATCTATATTATGACAGTCTGCTAAGCAAACCGATTGGTACTGCCGAAAGACAAAAAATCGGATCCTCAATCGATACCGTTGTTTATTACAATCCTGAGACTTTTGAGGAATACAAGCAGGTACTTGTCAATGCATTGGATCCTTTAGAAATAAAATCTTACAGGTTGAGAGTTTTATGTTACTATCATCACAAAGAGATGATCTACAGAGCACTGCCTTTGGCAATTGCACCTATTGGCAAAAATGGCCTTCCTTTGTTTTGGACAGCTGTAGCACAAACTAACAAAACTGACCTGAACAATCCCGATTTTAACTGGGTAAAAAGAGTTGCCTACAATTTTCCTTTAGAGGCAGATAAGATAAATACACTAAAAAAATCGGAAAAAGACTGCGTGGTGGACATTTTTGTTCCAGATGTAAAAAAAGCAAATGCACCCTTGTACGATTGTACCACATTTCTTGGCAGCGCTCCTTTGTCAAATATAGAGGTTCAAACTATTGGCAATTCAACAGATACTGTTATTACTTTTGACCCAAAATCCTTTACCGAGATCGTAAACGTTGTAAAGAACAAACTAAATCCGGGTGATGTCAAAGAAATTAGAATAATTCAGGACTGGATTTGGGACCATAAAAAACAACAGCTTCTAATTCGCCCAATGGGCTTTAGCCCTATCATAAACCGTTATGATGAAAAAGGCAATTTTCTGTATAGCGGACCGATGTTCTACAGAAGAGAAATTGGAGTAGAATAATTTCAAAGCAATAATTTGCAGGAAAAAGGCTGTCCTTCCGGACAGCCTTTTTTGCTATAATTCAACTTTATGTGTGTACTTTTTTCGTTTTGGTTCCTTCGTTCCGGGAAAATCAAATTCAATTTCGTTTCCTTCGATTGACATCTCTTCAAATTCATTACAGTTGCCAAATTGTTCACTCAGAATCGGTTTTCCCTCATTGCTGAATTTTAATATTTGATAAACCGTGGGACAGCCGTCGCCCGCATGTGCCTGAATGAGAAAAGTATTGTAACAGCCGGCAGCAGTCAGACAGGAGATCATTTTATCCGCTGTTGAAACATAAGCCCATACTGTTCCGATACTGTCGGAATCAAGAAAAAGATCACAGGCCCCAGTTTCACAACTTACTGAAAGTGTTTTACTTTTTTCATTTCCATTAAATTCCAAGTAAAATTGCTGTACATTTTTGTGCTGCGCAAAAGCTGAAAGCGGAAAGAAAAATAAAAATATGATATAGATTTTCATAAGTTAGATTTTGTTAATTGAATTTCCAATCCTAGTGTTATGTTATCTTTGAATTGACGTATGTGTTAGTTATTTACCATTTACATCAGGAACCAGCTCCAGAGGAGCGATATTTTTGTAGCAGC
>CAINVS010000017.1 GCA_903854205.1 uncultured Bacteroidota bacterium
ACAAAAACATATATTTTCAATTGAATTACCATTTGTAATAAATAGTTGACCACTAAGCGTAACTATAAAATATTCTTGTTCATTAATTTTAAGTTTTTCTTTGTCACTTTTATTAAATCATCCATTAAATTCTCTGTAGTATAAGAAATTCTCAGCACTTATACTAACAAGTGTATATGAATAGATTATGACGTTGTTCATGATCGAATCATGCTTCATACCTTTAACTGCAAGTATTGAAAAAAGCATAAAGCCAATAAACAGTGTTTTTATTTTTTCCATTATTTAGAATCGCATCGATTATTTAGCTGTAAAAAATTTAAAGTATTTTTTAAAGAATTGATTTTTCAAGAGCCTTTTTTGTGACCAGCCAAGAGTAATTTACGCCGTTTACCATAATTTTTCTTAGTCCTTTTTTAGGTAATGCCATATTAAAATTAAGATTTGTTGTTATTTGAATGGAAGCATTTAACTTTTGGCATCGATTTCATTTTGTTTAAAATATAGAATGACGACTTCTTTAGGCCAACTACCATCTTTCTGTGTATTATTCTTAAAGATGCTCTTTGTTTTTCTTTTTATTTACCCAATAAATATTTGTGTCGTCATCTATAAATTTTCTCATGTAAATATTTGTTACACCTTCAATGTATTCCCCTCTATGTTTTTGATATGGAGCTTCGTTGAAATGTAATTCACATAAGGTTTCCGTGCTGCCACCAATTTGAGCTTCTTCTCCACTTAGCCCACATTTTTCACACATTTTTTTACTAATGCACTCAACATTTTCAACTAGCTCTTCAAAAGTTAGGTCCTCTCCTGTATATTGTATAGTTAGTGCCCCCCATTTCTGAAATGCCCCATAAATATCTATGTGGCTGGGTTTATTATCATAAACAATGTCAACTAAATTGAGCCAACCTTCACCACAGGTTTTTTTTATCCATTTTTTTGCATCCTCTCTATTTACAATATTGTCTTCCATTTTTAATTTTTTTGTATGCTACATATTTTTTTAGATTTTAAATCCATAAGGCTCATAAATTTGAAATAGCTAATCCAAAATTGCGTCTCATACAGCTGTTTTTCAAAATAGCTCATTAGCCTGTGCCTACATGACTCTAACTAAAATTAATTGCGCTATTATATATTAACTGGAAATGCTGCATAAAATACACCCCCGTTTTTCTTCATTTATAGTATGAAAAGCATCTACCAAGGCTTCATAATCAATTATAAACTGAGCGACTGCCTGTTCAATTGCATTTAGTTTATCCTTCATTGAATGTTTCGATAAAATTAAAATATAATCTACATAACCTTCATCTTCTCCAACTTGCAAGTTTACTATGCACTCACAATGTTGGAGAAAGGAGCTGAGATTTGGTTGCTCATTTTTATTATTTAAAAATTCTTTAATTTTAGTTTCACTATTCTTAGTGCAAAAAATAAAGTTCCAATTAGAAACATCGCTATGGTAAATACGGATATAGTTTACAATTTCTGATTCATTAATTTTTGAATAATAAAAGTAACGGTTTGATAAATCTTTATTTGAATAATTTACCTTGTTTAAAAAAACCTCTGGACTCACGAATCCAAAGTCCGTGCAAAAATTCAAATCAATTTTATCACTGGAATCGCGGCCATATTCAATAGAATATCGCCATTCACATTTATTGGAGGTTAAATCAGTGCCCATTCTTTCTATTTCTTCCTCCGAGTCAAAATAGGTGAACAAGCAGGATTTACTTTTAATCAAATGGCGAAGTACAATGGAATACAGCAAGGTATCTTCCATTGTTGCTGAATTTATTACATTTTGTTCGTACAAAAAATCTTTAAATGGTTCATTATTGTATTCATAAAATTCATTCGTGAACAAATTTTCCCTTATGAATCCACGTCTGGTACTTTTTAAGTGGTATTCAAAATGTGCGGTCTTTTGCACTTCTGTAAATTTGAAAGGAATCATTGTTTTAATTTGTGAACTTTGTGGCGGTGATTACTTGACTAATAGCACTTTTAATTTTTGAAATTTCGAAAGCTTGTAATTGTTTACGAACACTTTCAAGCTTGTTATTGATTGCAAAGTAAGGTAAGACGGTTTTCATTTCAGTGGATGAATTAAAATCGGAATCCTAAAAATCCAAAACTCTTTGTCGTTCAACTTCATTTAGTTTTTGCCAGGAATGCTCCTTTTCAGTATGTAAATTGAAATAATTAATTAAAAGTTTTGAATTCTCATGAGGCTCACCTCGCATTATTTTTTCAAAGTCATCTTCCATAAGCGAAAACCCATTTCAAATTCAATATGACAATAGGGATATAAAACGACTGTTACAGTACCCGAATGTTGTTTTGCATTATGTAAGTCATTTTTACTGCTTAAAATTCATCCTCTTCTTTGTAGCTGTTTTAGTAGTCGCTTAGCCTGTGTTTCCAAATATTTTTATTATAAGTTGGTAACGTTAAGTTGGTCGTTTAAATTAATAATCTTCTCATAAAAAAGTATATACTCGGCTCTTACATATTCAAGGGATATCGCCATTTTTTTTAAATTGTAAGCATGGATCTGTCTTAAGCTGCTTTTATTACATTGATTAGCTACCAACAGTTTAATGTGTCCATGGTAGGGATAAGCCATTTCATCCTTATGTTCTATATTTAAACGTTCATGAATATTCATCAAATTACTGTAGTTGGTAAAATATTCTTTTCCCATTTTGAGGTAAGGTTCAATGGCAGCTAAAACAATTTCCAACTCGCTGAGTGTGGAAACTTCGAAATCTCCATTTGATTTAAGATAAGTACAATAACTTTTGATATAAGGTATTGGCTCCTCAGTAAGATTACAAAGATGTGTAACTATCGTTGTTGTCTCGTTTCGGTATCTCTTATCTATATTCAGATGCTGTTCAAGATTATTATTAATAATATTATGCCTTACTTGAAGTAAAAAATTAAACTTAATTAAAGGGTTATAGTCCGACATTGGTAGCCCAATTGCCATCCAGCCAAAATCAGTTTTTTTGTAAAGCCTGTATTTGTTTTTTTGAATTTTAAAACCCATCAAATCGAATATTTTAAAAAGATGGGTAAGGATAATATCTCTTGCCTCTATTTTTTTCATACTGTAAATTATAGTTTATCTATTTCCAATCAATGCCATCATATTTTTCTCCTAACAACAAAAAATGTCTCATTATATCAAAACCATCTCTATTTTCGACCACTTCCCAATCGGGATGATTAACAGAATTGCCTGCTTCATCCAAAAAATGATGTATTAGCTTATTGTCATGCTTAGCTTTATAAGTACCTGCTAAAAATTGTTTTTTACCAGAATCATAAAAAATTGCTGAAGAAAATGTTCTATTCATTCGAAGCTTTAAAATAGTATCATTTGATGCTTCCTTTAAGGAATAACAAACAAAATTTTCAAACTTGAATTTTTCGAATACAGCTTGCAATTCCTGCAAGTTTGTTACATCATAATCTGTTCCGTTTGCAATAACATTTACTTTTCTATTGCATTGATAAACTGTTAAAGTGTTAATTACTTGTTTTACAGACTTTAGGTTCGTTAATACAGTATTAACTTGCTCCTTTATTATTTCATTGTCAACCACTCCGCTAATCGCGATTGTATATGTAGGGTCGACCGATAGTCTACGATCATGAATTGGAAAATTAAAAATGCTTGCAGCAATATCCACTAAAAATTTTTGAGAATTTTCAGCATCCCTGATTTTCTTTTTTATATCCTCCGGTAAATCATTTGAATTCATTTTTACTAATAATTTTGCTGTTTTTTAAGGTTATAATTTATCCATTAGGATGCCCAATGAAAAAACAAATCGAATATTCTTGTTTTACCCACTTTATTAAAAATACCATCAAAGGGTATATCTGTAAATAGAGAACAGTTAAAATCGGGCTCCTGCTTTATAAAATCAAGTTCTAAATGTATAAAATTAGAGTTATCTAAATAAGTGTTTAATGTTGATATTTTATCAATCCAGAATACATCCAGCTCTTCCTCTAAGTCTTTAGATGCTGATTGAAATTGTAAACTATTATCATTGTACAAGGTAAATTTCCCGTAAATGTATGCAGGCACTTCGATACTGATGTAAATCAAAACACCTTCTATTTCTTTTCCGCCTCCGTCCTTTTCAAGGAATACATCTTTTGCTGGGTATAAAAATATTGAAACAAAAGAGGCATAGCCCGAGCCATAAGCATCAAACTCAGTTAACATTTCAATTTGCAATTCAGCTTTAATAGCATTCGCCAATGCAATCAAATACTCCTTTTTTATAGCCCTTAAACGAAATAGTTCTGTTACTGGAATGTTTGGGAATTGTTTATCTTCTAAGTTAGAATAGGGCAAAAAAGTAGCTGGTGCAGCAGTTTCCAGCATTTGCCAAATCATTGGTTTCGTAAGCACATGCTGCATTTGTTCATTCAACATTTCAATAGGCTTCCAGTTTGTTTTATTTTTTGTCTCTTTTTCTAAAAGTGAAATATCTTTGGCAAAGCTGTTTCTTAAATGTTCTTGATCATTTAACAAAGCACTTTTATCAACATAAATTGTATCAGTTTTTAATTTACAGACATCATCTATTTGCTTTTCCATAGCCACAAAAAAATTGTGGAAAAATTCTTTGATGTATTCGATAAAATCTATGTAGTGCATTTCATAGAAGCCATTTTTTGCAGTCCACAAGCTATTTCCACGTTCTGAAATGTGTTCAGTTCTCCAAACTACCTTAATTTTATTATCGAATCTAAAAAAACTCAAATGTGGTCCGCCAATTAAATGTCCGGAATCCATTGTTCTTTCGTCAATCCATGAATTCAACTGGAGGTATTTTTCATAAATATCCTTAGGATAATCATTATCTGAACCGGCATCATATGTGTCCAACCATTTTTTTGTATCAGTTTGATATTGGGAAATGTCATTTGCCAAATCATATAACTGCTTGGAAACGGGAATTCCAATGTTTTTAAACAATGCTGTAAAATCTATTATAAACCGCAATAAGTAATAATCGCTGTAGGATTCTTCATAATTGCCAGGAGTTAGCATTGCTTCTTTTGTGTATTCAAAAAGAATAGTGTCTTCAAATTTTAGCCATAAATATCCATCGCTTAAAAAATAAAAATTGATGGGCAAGCCATGTTCTTTTTCGACTGGTTTAATTTCATTAGTATTTTTTAGTTTGAAGTGTATCATCGCGATCTAAATTATTTCTATCCGTTGGTTTATTGCTATATTCAATTTTTAAAACTCAAATTTATCAGCCCGGCTCTTGTAATATTTAAATCAACTTATTTTAAAAGAAGTTTTTAATTCCCATTATTTTCTTTTGTTCTTAGCAATTATTGGCAAGACTCGCTAACAAAATAATTTTTTTGTCATGCAACTTTATCTTTGATATGTTTTTACGTTATAGATTTAATATAACTTTCTACTTCTGGATGAAATTTACATGCATCTAGAATAGAAACTCCCCATTTATTTAATGCTAGCATGTCCGCACCATTTTCTATTAACAATTTTACAATTTCGAGATGTCCTTCGCTTGCGGCCCAAAATAATGGGGTATTTTGAGCAATGTCAATTTCATTGATTTTTGCTCCTGCATCAAGGAGTGTTTTGACTAATTCTATTTTCCCTTTGCCAGCAGCAATACTCAATGCTCGTACCCCTTCTTGATTTACATCAGCTCCTTTAGCTAGGTAGTAAGTAACACCAAAGCTATCCCCAAATTTTGCAGCTTCTTCAAAACTGCTTGTGGCAGGATATTTTTCGGTATCGTTCAAATACTTCCGAATAAAGTCATAAGCAGGAATTGCATTCTTTCTCGGGCAGATGCCAGAATTATTTTCCATATCGGGATCTGCACCATTTTTCATCAGCATAACACCAATTTCCTCGCAATTGCCCGCCCTAAACAAAGGACCATTGCCATGCCCATCTTTGGCATTTACATTGGCGCCTTTTTCAATTAACAATTTTGCAATTTCAACATGCTTGCCAGAGGCTGCAAAATGGAGCGCAGTCATCTTATCTTTTTTATTTACATCCTCCAAAGGGCAACCATTTTCTACTAAAAGCTTTACCATTTCCAAGTTGCCTTTAATTGTTGCAGCATTCAATGGAGGCCACCAGGGGTGCTTTGATTCAGCTTTCCAGTCAATAGGATTTTTTAGTAATTCTCTTACAGCATCAATTTCCTGTAACAGTATTTTTTCGATTAGTTCTTTCATAAAAATTTATTTAAATTCATAGTATCTAATGTATTTTAACGCCAATGAAATATACTTTTATAAATTTTAATGGTTCCAAAGTCACCGTCTCACAAAGGCATTTGCTTCGGAATACTAAAGTCTTTCCTTTAGCTGGCCTTTTTTCCTTATAAACTTTGTTATACCCACTTCCAACTCCTTTGTTATCATCGTAGGGTATTTCAATCATAACCTCGGGATCTTCATAGTACCTAACATTTGAAAGAGACTTAAGCCCGCTATCTTGTTTAAGAAATATCTTTTCAATTTCTTGTCGTGTGGTACTAATTTTAATTTTAGAAACTATCATATTCACCTCAACAAGTTTTTTTTGATGTGCCGTACTATCTACAGTATTAGTTTGAGCTTTCATACTCCTAAAGTTTAGAGGCAGTAAGATGAATAATAGTGTTTTCATTTTTTGTCGCTATTTTCTATTTTGATTGCAATTGTTTTTCCTGAACACTAATAACGGTGAATAAAATTTCATTTATCTGAGAAGAAGTTTTTGCGGGCTTGGCGAAGGTGGCGATTTTTATCGCAATTGTTGATGTTGAGCACACAGATAAATTTACGAAAAAATGTCATGAGAAGCACTGAAACGCTACTTTCGTCAAACCCATGTTGAACTAAAGCTTCGGTAGCAATTCTTGACTTTTTTAAGTTTACAAAGATATTCTTTTTAACAAAAAGTCAAAACTAAATTGTGGGTAGGAGAGCTATTGATTTGAAAATTAGCTTATTTGGAACCGAACGGAGTGAGCTCCGCGCAGCGAAATTTGAAGATTATTCTGCTCAAGATTAGTATGAAAAACAAAAAAGAGGACCGAAGTCCTCTATAGCATTAAATGTTATTTTTGATAAGTACATTCTTGGTGGGAAACTCGTTTGACTGACGAGATCATTCTGGGCTCCTGGAGCCCATACGTAACTATAGCTATCATGCTGCGAAAATGTCTGCACTTGACTGGGTAAACAGCGGGCGATAATTATATTTTTTTTACCAATTCATCAGGCAATAATACTGGAATTTCGCAGTCCCGAAAGTCTTTAATATTCCTTGTCACAATGCAGTCCATTTTTTCTATGGAGTAAGCGCATTGCAGTTGAATTGTATCTTCAAAGTCTTTATGTTTTGATTTCTGATTATTGTTTGACCAGTCTTTTTACAAAATGCCTTGAATTGGAACTGATTGTTATCACATAAATGCCATTTGCCAAATGTTCAATATTTTTTGAAAAGCTAGTTGAGTTTTGATATTCCGCCTCGATTTTTTTGCCATTGATATCATAAATTTCAACAAGAACTCTGTCTGCTTTCCAATTTTCAGGGATTTTAACATTGACTATATTTTTAGCTGGATTTGGAAATAAAATAAGTTCCTCTTTCGATGTAAAAGGTTCATCTGTTGCAGAAGGGTTGCTGTAAATATCCGATTCCCAAAGGCCTCTGCCATAAGTTCCAGCCCTGATTTTACCAATACTTGGTGCTATTTCCAATTCCATTACAATAACATTGGGCAGTTGATTGTTGAAATCTATCCAGGAGCCTAAATTACTATTGTAGTAATATACACCTTCGTCTGTTCCAATATACAAACCATTATTGCTGTTGTTTTCTTGAACGATACAATTTATTGGAATATTTGGCAGATTAAGGGACAGGTTCGTCCAGCTGATGCCGCCATCTGTACTTTCATATACTTTGTTTCCACTGATGTAATTGGCACAACTTATCCAAAGATGTTGCGGGTTGTTGTGGTCGATGGCAATATAGCTAATCATTGTTAATCCGCTACTTACAGGTCTTCCCAATGTAGTCCAGCTCAGTCCTCTATCAGTACTTTTGTATAAAATTGTATCAGAAGCAAGGTATATTATATCTGGATTTGAGGGGGACTGCAACATGGCAGCTTTATTTTCATTTGAAACTGTGCCATTGCTTCTGTTAGTCCATGTCGTACCACGATTGTAGGAAATATAAACATCTTTGAGGGCTAAATAAAGTGTATCCGGATTTTCAATATCCAGGAAAAAAGGTGCTACCCAACTTCCGAAATCATTTATTGATATATTTGTATTTACGCCATTTCTATTTCTAAAAATATAACGACCATTTTGAGCCACATAATAAAAAGTATTTGAATTATTCGGATTGAAAGCAATTTCCATTCCGTCTAAGCTGCCAACCTGTTGAAAAGAATTGCCTTTTTTTATGTAGTGAGAATTGTCTTGGGTCCCAAATCCGATTGTGTCAGGATTAGATTTGTAGGTTCCAATTCTGTAAATTTGTGCAATATGCATATCATTGCCTAATATATTCCAAGTACCCCCTGCATCAGTTGTTTTAAAAACACCACCATCACAACCTACAAAAACAACATCTGTAAGAGTTGGATGATGCTGAATGTCATGCATGTCAGCATGTACATAATTAGTTGGCACCCCATTTCCTGTTGTTGTGTAGGGGCCATTATCGGTGCTAGCAGCTGTAAATGTAATTCCACCATCTAAGGATTTGCAGACATAGTAATTACCTGCTGTGTAAATTTTATCTTTATTTGTGGGATCTGCAGTAAGTTCGCAATAACTCCATCCGCCAGTTGTTGCAGCTGGATTTGTTACGTTACCAAGCACATTTGGACTTGTAGATTGTAAGGTCCAGGTATTCCCGGCATCCGTTGAACGGTAAAGTCCTCCAAAGCCAAAGCTGCTGTTTTGGACTAAGGCATAGACATAATCTGGTCCATCGGGTGACACCGCCAATTCTATTCTTTTTGAAACAGTTGGAATCCCTGTATTCAGAGCTGTCCAGCTATTTCCTGCATCAGTTGAACGATAAATGGTATTTGCATTACAAGCATAAATTGTATCGTGGCTGCTAGGATGAAATTCGATGTCGAAGAATCGGTTGAATGATTTTGTTGACCATGTTAAACCTCCATCTGGACTAAGTTTTAGTCCAGACAAACCAGCTGTTAATATGATATTGCTGTTCACCGGGTGAAGCCCAAGTTTAAATATTACTCCGGCAAATGCATCTGTTGAGTTAAGGTCCTGAGATAAATAAGTCCAGCTTATACCACCATCAGTAGATTTAAAAATCCCCTTACTAAGTGCATTGGGACTAAAGCTATTTTCTCCTGTCGCCAGATAAACTATCTGAGGGTTATTTGGATCCACAGCGATAGATGAGGTGCCAAGGGTAGGAAGATTATCAGTCAATGCCTGCCAGCTGTTGCCTGCATCTGTAGATTTCCAAAGACCACCTGTTGAGCTACAAGCCCAAATATTATTAGTGTTCCAGGGCTCAATATACACTTTATGAATTCTGCCTGTACCTTTTGGACCACCAATTGGTATAACACTTGGATTTAAACTTGTCCAGTTTCCAATATTAGGACTTTTAAGTGCTGAACTAATTTTGAGCTGCTTTTTTGCTTCCCAATTATTTAAGAGAATTTCATTGCTTGGGAAATTACCATTTTCATCAAGTTGACGCTTTGCAAAGAATTCCCATCTGCTAAATTTTTTATACTCATTTTCGTCTTCAGCACTTTCTTCTTCCTCGGGTAAATTACTGATCTCTTGCAGATACTGTTGTCTGATTTGCTCGAAATTATTTTGTGCAAACAAATTTAAATTGTGGAAAATGAGTAAAATGAACAGGGAATTTTTCATAATTTTTAATTTTTAACTTTTCAGTTATTAGGAATTTTTTCTTTATTACAAATTTATATTACCTAAATTTTTTTAGCAATTTTTTTCATTATTTTTTTTGATTTCAGTTAAAAAAAAGTTTTAGTAATAAAATCATGAGATATAAAGACTATCATTGAATTCGCACCAATTAAAATCCCCCAAATTGCAGCTAGCATTTTGGGGACATTTTAATTTTTACATACATTTTATCGCCTTATAAGTATTTGCGCCTTCCTGAGATTAAGCAGGAGAAAAAACTACCCACAGTACTCAGCAAAGAGGAAGGATGGCGGATGCTGAAAGCAGCAAAACTGCTTAAACTGAGGATTTTAATCGGTCTGCTGCAAATAACAATTTGTGGGTAGGGGAGTTTATGCCTATTTGCTAAAAATTATGGTCAAAATCTGACTTCTTCAGCTCCCAAAAACAAAAAAGAGGACAGAAGTCCTCTAAATATCTCTAAGAATTATTTTCGATAAGTCAATAGGTTGTGCGGAAGGAAGGTTCCGTTCTCTCGTCCAAAAGACGAGATCATTGTTGGCTCTCCGAGCCCAACGAACCTCTAGCTGTTGTGGGTAGTATTTTCTTCATTACGATTGTCCCCAAACAAATTCACAATTGTCAAAATTTAATCTTTTCAAATCTTCTTTTGGAATTGTAACGCTAAAAACACCTTCGTCATTAAATCCATTTTCACCTACTTGTAAGAGTAGAATTTTGTCAGAAAAAGTGATTTCTTCAATTTTTTCTTGTCCATATTGGCAATGAGTGTAAATTCCGAATATTTTTGATTTGTCAGAACCTATAAAATCATCCCAAACTTTTCCATCTTCGTTTGCTTCCTCATCTACTGGTTCTCGAAACCGTTCTTCAAGTGTTTCAGTATCAGCAAAAATTTTGTCAATTAAAACGCCTAAAAAAAAATTCTCTTCGTGTTCGTTTGTAATTCTAACTAACTTATCGTTAGAAATATCTGTGTAGATTACTTTTCCCGTGTCATTCAATATGTCAGCAAAAAAAATGAGTTGACCAGTCTTTGGTAAAATTCCCGATTTGTCAAACGGTGAAAATTTTGATAAGTCAAGTTGTGCCGCAAATCGCAAATCTTTCGGGTACTCAATTCCACTTGGTAAATCAAATACAGGTCCACCATATCTTGAATGTCCTAATGGAATTTCAATTTCAGAGTGTTTTAAGTAATTTTTAGGCATCCAACTTTCGTGTTTCATTGAAGCTGGATAATATTGTCTGTTATCAGCAGTAAAGCTTATAATTTCAAATATTTGTTTTGTTATGTCCATATGTTGTTTTTGTTATTTTGGCTTGTTGAGACAATGTATTCGGGCTTTGCGTTCGGGCGGGTTTTGGAGCACAAAGCTGTCAACCTGCACAAAAGTTTGATTGAAGCACTCAGCTTCAATTTTGCAAATTAGCCCGCCTGACGCAAAACCTGTGTTAGCGGTTCGGGCATTTACTTTTCAATTTCGTTCACTAATAGTTTCCACAAAGTATTCTCAAACTTTTCACGAAAAATTCCGAAATGTCCGATGTCTTTTGCGTTGTATTCTGTAGGTCTTAAATGCAGTTTTTTAATGTCTGCGTTTTCATACCTTTCCGTGAAAAAATCAACCGCATTTTTTGGTGCGTAAAAGTCGTTTTCTATACTAATTGCAATTACTTTTACAGAAATGTTTTTAAAAAATAAATCTTGTTCCGAAACCTCGTCAAAAAGGTAGTTGGGTTTTCGTCCCCAACCGCTCCATTGCTTTGCAACGTTCTTTGGTAGATTTTCCATTCCGCTAATTCTTTTTGACGGCATATAGCCGAACACATTGATAAGTGTTGGAAAAAGAATGTGCCAATTTGCCCACATTTTTACTCTATCAAATCCTTGCCACATCTTCCAATAACCGCTTTGTGCAGAGACCAAAATTATTTTTTGAACTTCTGATGACGATTTTGCCAAACCTATAATTTGTCCGCCAATGCTGTGTCCTAACAAAGTAATTTTTGCGTTCGGATAGTTTTCTTTTGTGTATTTGATGACGGCTTCCAAATCATTTTTTCCCCAATCGGAAGCTTTACTTTTTATCTGTTTTATTGGCTGTTTGAGAGAAAGTCCAATTCCTGAATAATCAAATGTGATAACTGTAATTCCATTTGCCGAAACAAAGTCAGCGAACTTTTTGTAAAAACCTTGTTTTACACCTGTTGCAGACGAAATGATAAGCACGGTATTTTTTTCTGCTTCGTAAATTTGTGCAGTTATTTGGTCGAGGCTCGTTGTTTTAATTTCTATTTGTTTCATTTCAACTTATCTATTTAATTCTGTTGTCTGCGTGTTGTCCATAACCTGACCGCTAAGGGTCTGCAGCTACCCGAAGGTTGCATTTCGGAGCACTAAACTGTCTGCCAGCACTTAATCCCGATAGTTATCGGGACACAAAGCTTGATTTAACAACTGAACCGCCAATTTCTTGTGGTGCTGTTACCAGTAGTGCTTTTTCGTCTGCTGTTACTTTGCTTTCATTTTATTCCCCTTTGCATCGTGTGTGACTTCTGCAAGTCCAAGTATTTCCATTAACGGTGGAATATACATTCCAAAGCGTCCACGAAGCCCTTTTTTAAGTCCATACCAGCCACCAACAGGATTTTTCTCTGAACGTCCCCACGCTTCAACAGTTCCGTCTTTAGCAGGTTTTTGTTCGTCTGCACTGCCAAGTTCCATCCAGTCGCCATGTTTTTTGAGCATAGTATGAAGGTCGTCAAGACACCGTATGTCATATATCAACACGGTTTTACCGACTGTGCAAACTATTTTTTGGTGTCAGAATAAGATAAAAAATTGGACATAAAAGGTTGCGCTTCTCCAGATCTTGTTCAACTGTTTGCACCTTTGGTGCTGAGTATAGTACACCTATTTGAGGCTAACTGTAATCACAATTTCCAAACAGTTTGACTCGACCTAAAACAAAATTTGTACAACTTGCTTCAGCAGGAGTTTGAAGCCAACCTTTCGCTTTGTTTTTTTCTTTAAACTTTTATCTTTCACCTTACTTCGTAACCGGTTTCTTCTTTTTTGTATTAACCTCAGTTGCGTAGGAAAGAGGAATTTCTCTTGGCTTGCCGCCCGAGTTGTCTCCAAGGCAATAGAGATAGCCATTGCGCGAGGCAATAAACAGTCTGCCGTTATCGCAATATGGCGTTGCCTCAGCACTGAAGCCCATAGTATCGAGCAGTTTAAATTCCATTTTATCGTTGAACTCAAACAGATAGAATTTTTCGTAGCAGGGCACTGCCATGCGGTTACCTACGATAATAGGTGTGGCAATGGATGGGCCAGTTCTATATTTGAAATATACCTTCGGTGAATAGGCAACTGTTTTACCGTCGAATAATTTTACCTTTTTGGTAGTATCTATCTCATTCAGGTCAAAAACATAAGTATTTCCATCAATTGCTATGGTTGCGCCAATATGCGGCTGCCCTTTTTTGCGGGTAGCTTCATTAGTGGCTACGGTGCCGATGACTCCACCATCCCAGGTCACAAAATGGCGATTTTCGGTTGGCAGATACCAAACTGTTGCGTCTTCCGGTTTTTTGGAGGGATCAAGTTTTATAACACCGCCCTGCCCCTGAATAAATTGTTTCTCAATTGATATAAGCAGACATTTATCATCAGTCACTACGGGAGAGCCATCAATATCTGAACCTATGTAATATTCCCAATCCATTTTCTGCTCATCCATATTGTAACCCCAAACACGGCCTGAACCGGAGGCAATATAAATATGATTTCCGATACGGGCAGGCGAAGCTTCACTTACCAGATTTCCACCATGCGCCCTGGCATCACTCGGGCGATATAATGTGTCTTTGAATCGGTAGCAATGCGGCTGGAAAAGTCCATCGCGCATAGATCCTGCACGGCGGTCCGGATTAAATACCGCAAAAATACCTGTTTCCAAAGCCACATACGCCGTATCTCTGATGATGAGAGCAGAACCGTCCACATCGCGACTATAACAGGCTGTTCGCGGACTGTTCATGCGCCAAAGTTCTTCACCCGTAAAATAGGAAACGCCACGATAACAGTCAACAATCGGGCTTGCCATCATGCCGCCTGCACGTGTTCCCTGAAGGATAACGATGCGGTCTTTCAATGAATCGGCTTTGCTGTTGTACCAGATTGAGCCTGTGCCTTTTACCACATCATCGAAACGGTATTGCCAAATAACCTCCCCTGTTTCATAGTCAATTTTCTTCAGTCGGTGATCGAAAGCACCCTGAATGATATATTTTTTGCCATTTTCCTTTACCATCAGCGGTTGACCAGTCCAACCTGCACCACTCCAATGTTTCCTAGTAGCACCTACCTGTGTTGGACCACCGCCCAAGACCAGTTGCCAGATAACATCCAATTTGGATGGAAGGCTGTCGCCATAATAGTTGCGGCGTTCCGTATGCAGATAAGTCTGATTGATAATTTCAATTTCATAATCCACCCCGTTCTCATCTTTAAACTTTCCTTTGAGCGGATTGGGCCCTTTTACTTTTTTGATTTGTCCCTCATTGTCAACTAAAACAGATTCTGAAGCTGAACTGTCTGAAAAACATGATGTGAGGAGCCCGCCGGCCAGAAATAGGAGGGACAACCTCAGAACTACTTTATTCTTGATTGAATTCATTATATTTTTTTATCTGAAATGCTTTAAAATTTGCTGCAAAGGTAATAATAACAATTCAAGATTTTATGAATTTAACCAAATCTGCAAAAGCTATTAGCGAAAATGCTGAACTGATCCTACTGTGCTCTATTGTTTTTAATATGCAGACAGGCATTAATTTAACCAAGTCATTAATAATTATGTATCTTTGCAAAGCAAAATTCTACCATTTTGAATTTTAAGCACCTATCTGTGGTTTTTTTCAACATTAAAGTCTGTTTGTCAAATTATTGCAATAATTATAAATTAACATTTTAATATAACCGGCATTTCGAAATGGATAACAATCAATACGAAAGAGCAGTAGAAGCTGTAGATTATTTACAGAACCGTTCCAATAATTTCACACCGAGATTCGGTATTATTTTGGGAACCGGTTTGGGGAAACTGGCCAACGAAATAGTAGTTCATTCGGAGATTCCTTATGAGGACATTCCTTATTTTCCAATTTCTACCGTTCAGGGACATGCAGGAAAACTGATTTTGGGCCATCTCGAGGGTGTTCCTGTTGTTGCCATGTCGGGCCGTTTTCATTATTATGAAGGTTATAATGCCCGTTACATTACTTTCCCGGTGAGGGTTATGAAGATGTTGGGCATAGAAAGACTCTTAATATCAAGTGCAGTCGGCAGTGTAAACGGATCAATTGAAAGCGGTGACATTGTACTTATACGCGACCACATTAATTTATTGCCTGAAAACCCCTTGCGTGGTCCTAATGACAGCAGATTCGGAGTGCGTTTTCCGGATATGAAGGATGCTTATGATCAAAAACTAAATGCCCGCGTTTTGGCAATTGCCAAAGAACAGGGTACAAGAGCACATACAGGCGTGTATTTGGCGCTGCAGGGTCCCAATTTGGAAACTCCGGCAGAGTATCGCTTTGCCAATATCATTGGTGCCGATGTAATCGGTATGTCAACTGTACCTGAGGTTATAGTGGCAAAACATGTGGAACTTCCGGTATTGGTTACAGCGGTTGTTTCCAACAAATGTTTTCCTATTGAAGAAATTCAGGAAACTACTTTGGAAGATGTCCTTCGTGTAGTAGCCGAAGCCGAGTCCAGACTGACAAAACTTATCAAAGCTGTCATTAATGAATTAAAACAGGTAATATAATTTACAGCTTAAAGTACCATTAATAAAATTGACAATCATAATATAATGAACAGTTTACTTAGCAAATTAGCTGCAATTAAAGATAAATATCAATATATAGAGGAGCAGCTGTCCGACCCTTCCATTACAGGAAACATGGACAAGTTTATGAAAATAAACAAAGAGTATAAAAATTTAGCGCCAATTGCCAGAGCTCATGACGAATACAAACAGTTGTTGGATGGAATAGCAGAGTGCCGGGAAATCCTGGACAGTTCTGATGATCCTGACCTGCGCGAAATGGCTAAAGAAGAATTGGGTACCCTTTTGGGCCAACAGAATCCGATGGAGGATGACATTAAAAAATTGCTCATTCCAAAAGATCCTGAAGACGAGAAAGATGTTATCCTCGAGATTCGTTCCGGTACCGGTGGTGATGAGGCGGCCATTTTTGCCGGCGACCTCTATCGTATGTACGAACGTTATATCGATAAAATGGGCTGGAAACGAGAGGTGGTCACTGAAACGGAAAGTGAAGCGGGCGGTTATTCCAAAATCTTTTTGCAGGTAACTGGGGAAAACGTCTACGGAAGTTTAAAATACGAATCGGGCACTCACCGTGTGCAGCGCATTCCAAAAACTGAATCGCAGGGTCGTGTGCATACATCGGCTGCTACTGTGGCTGTTTTGCCTATTCTAGAGCAGGAGGATGTGCATATCAATCCGGCAGACTTGGAATGGGATACTTTCCGTGCAAGCGGTGCAGGCGGTCAGCACGTAAACAAGACGGAATCGGCGGTACGTGTTACTCACAAACCATCGGGCGTGATTGTGGAATGTCAGGAGGGCCGTTCACAGCACAAAAACCGTGAAATTGCTCTACAAAAACTTTATGCCCGTCTCTATGAAATACAACAGGAACAACATACCACAACAATGTCAGATCTGCGCCGCAGTCTGGTTGTTTCGGGTGACCGTTCTGCCAAAATCCGTACCTATAACTATCCGCAAAATCGCGTGACCGATCACCGGATCAACTTTACAAAATACAACCTGGGTGAGGTAATGGAAGGCGACTTGAGCGAGTTCATCGAGGCTATCCAAACTACTTACAATGCAGAGAAACTGAGAGAAACGGAGGAAGCTTAATTAATTTGAGGGTTTGAGGATATTTTACCTGCAGCGAACTCATTCAAACAGATAATGGAAAACAATGGAATCTAATAAAGTTATTGGCGCATTAATTGGCGTTGCAGTTGGAGATGCTGTTGGAGTACCATTTGAATTCAGTTCAAGGGATAAAATGAAGGATTATCCGGCAAAAGGTATGGTTGGACATGGCACACATAATCAACTAAAGGGAACTTGGTCAGATGACAGTTCTTTGACTTTTTGTTTAGCTGAAGCCTTAATTGATGGGTATGATTTAAAAGACATTTCCGAGAAATTCATTAAATGGAAAAATGAAGCTTATTGGACCGCAAGAGATAAGGTTTTTGATATAGGCATTATTACAGCAAAAGCCATTTCAAGATTAAGTCAGATCATCGAGAGCGATTCAAGTCAACTTAAGCTGCTCAAATATTCCGGAGATGAAATGGAAAATGGTAACGGATCATTAATGAGAATTATCCCATTACTCTTTTTTATTAAGGGCCGTCCAATAAAAAAACAATTCGAAGTCGTTTGGGAAATATCAGCTTTAACTCATGGACATATTAGAGCAGCAATGAGCTGTATGATATACCTAAAGTTAGCAGAAAAGCTACTTGATGGTAAACATAAAGAAGTTGCCTATAATGATACAAGGAAAGAAATTTCAAAATTTTGGGAAGAAATTCAATTTTCTGAGACAGAAAGAGAACATTTCAAAAAAATCATTCAAAACGATATAAGAAATACTTCATTAAGTGAATTGAAATCAGGCGGCTATGTTATTGAAGTTTTGGAATCAAGTATTTGGTTTTTATTAAACAAAGAATCATATGAAGACACAATTTTATCCATAATAAACATTGGTCACGATACTGATACTTCTGCAGCAATCACTGGTGGCCTGGCTGGAATTTATTATGGTTTTAAATCAATCCCTGAAAATTGGGTAGATTCACTTGCAAGATTAGATGACATTTTGGAACTTGGGTATAAACTAAATGATAAGTATAGTGCTTAATTTTCACCGTTTATTACTTTTTTAACTGACAGGTAATTTATCAATAATAATAAATAATGCGAATCAAGGGCCAATGCATTTTTGGGGGAGTGTTGGGGGTCGTACGGTCGTTCAACCCTTTAT
>CAINVS010000018.1 GCA_903854205.1 uncultured Bacteroidota bacterium
GACAAAGCACCATTCCTTTAAAGTCAGTTGTGTTGTCCTGAAACTGAATATTATCCAATACCATTTTTTGGTTGCAACGAATATCTGATTTGCTTCGCAATCTTGGGATTGGATATGGATTGGTAGGATCCGGTTTTGGAGTAGGATCTTTTTTAATCACATCCTTTTTTGGAGGATCTACCTTTGCAATCGGATCTTCTTTTTTAGGATCTTTTTTCGGTTCAACCTTTGGCTCGATTTTCGGCTCAATTTTCGGTTCAATTTTTACGTTTGTATTGGTAATGCCAAACTTATTTTCGAACTTTTTAACCTTTTCCTCAGAGTCTTTTATTTCACCCAATTCTTTATCATCCCAGGTTTTTAATGCTACGTCAAAACAATTGAAGTGATTCTGATTAAATTCCTGTCCGTAACCTTCTATAAGATCCACAGATTTTTCTGTATTCGGCAGCCTATCAAAATGGACCTCGCAACTGAAGACAGTATAGCCGAATCCTTCCAAAGAAGTGTATTCTTTTTTGCTGTAAAGATTGGAAACCATCAGTTCGGAGTTGCGGCGAATGTTTTTAATAGCCTTAAGGTTATAATTATTGCCGCTTTTTCCACGTAAATACCAAGGAAAATCACCACCTGGAGGGTAAAAAATTGCACTAATACCCTGACCGCTGCGGCATACAAAACGGAAATAAAAAATAGTATTGGATTTGGTATATTCAATCTTGTCCAAAATATAGCTATCCTGCCATTTTCTATAAACCGGTTTAAAGTCTGTATATTCTTGTTTTTGAGCTTCAGTTTGAGGGGAAAGACTGAAATTGAAAACAGTAATAAATAATAAACTTAGGAGATTGAAACGCATAATTTATGTTTATACTTTGGGTAATATATGAATAGTTGCTTATTTATCAAGTCTGATATTCAGGAAATTGAAATTGTTTTTGTTTCGCTTTTGTCCGATAGCCTCTATCAGATCAATTTTCTTTTCTGTACTTTTCAAGAGTTTAAAATGAATTTCACAGGTAAATGTTACCGGATTTCCTTTCTGCCCGTCTGAAGTAACCTTAAGCATTTTTGTCAGGTCCTCATTTATCATTTTTCCATCCTGTCTGACATTTTTAACAGCCGTACATTTGTACATCACTTTTTTTGCACCTCTCAAATACCAGGAAAAATTACTGCCTGGGGGATAAATTGTTATATAAAAATCTTTAACATCATTATAAAAAAGGTAACGGAAATAAAAAACAGTAGCATCTGATCTTAATTCAATTTTGTCTAAAAATGTATTTTCGCAAACTGTTTTGTATTCAATATTTACAATCGTTTTAATTGTCTGCGCACTGAGTTTTTCAAATGTAAAGCTTAAAGAAACTAAGGTAACAAGAAACAATAAAACAGATTTTATACCAAAAAAATTGAATTTCATGAGTTGAAGATGCAATTTGTTTACCAACTGGTTAAAATAGATAAACTTTAGGCATTAAAAAAATGTTAATCTTTTAAAAATGCGCTCAAAATCTTTAGAAATCCTTCCGGATTCTCTGCATGTACCCAATGTCCGGCATTGGCAACTGTTTCTAATTTGGCATTTGGGAAATTCTGAAGAAAACCGGGAAATTCTGAAGGATTGATATAATTTGATTTTTCTCCCCTGATAAATAGGGTAGGCCCTCCAAAAGTATCATTGCTTTCATCATGCCCCAATATTTCTCTATAGTAAGAAACAATGACCGGCAAATTCATTTTCCATCTGTACCCGGCATCTTTTTCCCGACTCAGATTTTTTAACAAAAACTGAATGGTGGATTCCTCTTCGATGTGTCGTCGCAAATATAATTCAGCCTCAGTTCTTGATGTAATACTGCTCAAATCAAGACCGGTCAGCGCATTTATAATAGATTCATGGTTACCCTCATAAGTTTTTGGAGCGATATCTACGATCACCAATTTATCAACCATATCCTGGTTTTCAAGGGCAAATTTCATCGCAACTTTTCCGCCCATAGAATGTCCTATAATATGTGCATGATGCAGCCAATTTTCATCCATAAATGTCAAAAGGTCATCAGACATTACGGAATAGCCGAAATTTTCGCTATGCGGAGAACGGCCATGATTTCGAAGGTCGATAAGATAGACCATGAAATCTTCTGCAAGTGATTTGGCAATCAGCTGCCAATTGTCCAACATGCCAAACATGCCGTGCATAATAATAACAGGATCACCCTGTCCATAAATTTTATAATTAAGCTCCATTAAAATTCTAAAACGATTGATTAGGATTAAGAACCCAAAGATAAAATATTTTCAGAATTTATTACTGTTCAATAGTCGCCTCTACCGTAAATTCTATTCTAACGCGGCTGGTAAGTGTGGTATTGCTTCTCAAATCAATTTTGAATTCAATATCGAAAGAATCCTGACTGATATGATTCTGTAAATCGGCAATAGAAGGAAATAAGTCGAGTGAGGATGCACTGTTGAAGTATACATCAAGGTTATAACCCATTTCTACGCGCCCGCTGTCAGTCATGGCGTCCATATAAGCACGTCTGACGAAGTTGAAATTTCCTTCTCCGTTTTCAATAAAAGCCCGCATTCTTGCAGGTCTTGCAATTGTCATATCGGCCGGAATCTGACCGTTTGTCGCTACTCTTGCCGGAAAATGATAAGTCAGAAAACTGTTCAGTCCCGCAGGGATTTCAATATAGGCGACGAATGGAATTTCTATTCTGTCCTTTCTTGAATTACAGCTGCAGATAAGGAATATTATACAAGCTGTAAAAAAAAGCTGTTTAATCATTTCAGATTTCAGGTTAAGTTGTTAGTTTAAAGCTCAAAGAAAGGATGTCCGGGTTTTGCATTTTTACAATTATCTGATAAACAATACTTAGTGTCATAGTTTTGTTGTAAATCAAACTACTTAAGGGTTGAAAACAATTTTATTTCTTAAAGTTTTTATCATCCATCTTCTTCGGCACACAAATATACCAATAACAATTCAAAATCTCCAATCCGATGGGAGAAGAACGTGTACACTTAGCGTCAGCAAGTTCAACTGAGCAGATGCAAAATTTTGTCAGACAGCTGCTAGGCGATGTGAAGGCATTGGAATACATGCTGGATAACAATTGGATAGAATCTGATATAAAACGTATCGGAGCAGAGCAGGAGATGTGCCTGATCAATAAATTTTATAAACCGGCCTGCACGGCGATGGATATTCTCAGCGAATTTCATCCCGAATGGCTGACAACTGAGCTCGCACAGTTCAATCTGGAGATCAATCTTTCTCCTCAGACATTCAGTGGTGATGCTTTTACCCTGATGGAAAATGAGCTGCGCGAGCGGCTTTCGGCTGTGAGTCAGGTGGCAGCTAAATACAATACCAGAATTCTGCTCACCGGCATTTTGCCTTCTCTTCGAAAATTTGATCTTTCCTTCGATAAACTAACGCCAAAAGAGCGATATTTTGCACTGATGGAAGCGCTGAAAGCTATGCGCGGATCTGATTATGAACTGCATATTGCAGGAATTGATGAGCTTATTGTCAGGCATGACTCACCTTTGCTAGAGGCCTGCAATACAAGCTTTCAGGTTCATTTGCAGACTTCTCCGCGGGATTTTGTAAAAATGTACAATATTTCACAGGCTTTGGCAGGACCGGTTTTGGCTATGTGTGCCAATTCACCCTTACTTTTCGGAAAAAGGCTTTGGCATGAGTCCAGAATTGCCCTCTTTCATCAGTCGATTGACAACCGCAAAAGCCGCGACCACCTTCGCGATCAGAGCCCCCGTGTGACCTTCGGCCGCGACTGGCTGCACAAGTCAATTCTCGAAATTTACAAGGAAGATATTACCCGTTTCAGAATTTTGCTGGGATCGGATATTGAGGAAAATTCGCTTGAAAAAATCACACAGAAACTGATTCCCAAACTGAAGGCACTTCAGGTGCATTACGGCACTGTTTACCGCTGGAACCGACCCTGTTACGGAGTCGGCCCAGATGGCAAACCGCATCTTAGGGTGGAAAACCGCGTGTTTGGAGCAGGGCCTACGGTTATAGATGAAATGGCAAATGCAGCACTTTGGTTGGGACTTATGGAAGGAATGGCATTGGAATACGATGACATTACTAAAATTATGAGTTTTGATGATGCTCAGGATAATTTTAACAAAGGAGCTAAACTTGGCATTGATACTGAGTTCACCTGGGATAAGGACCGAAAAATATCGGCACGAAATCTCATGAAAAAAGAGTTGCTGCCCCTTGCCAGAAAAGGCTTGGAGAATCAGAATATCAAAACGGAAGATATTGATAAATATCTCGGTATTATTGAAGAGCGCGTAAATAGACACACGAACGGTGCTCGCTGGATTTTGCGCACTTTTACCAAATTCAAAAAAGAAACAAGTGTTGATGAAAGTTTAACCACACTCACCGCTGCAATTTTTCATAATCAGACATCCAGCAAACCGGTGCATGAATGGGAGATACCGGAATTGGGCCAATTTGACAAATACGACCCCTCTCAATTGCTGGTAGAAGAATTTATGACCAAAGACCTGATTACAGTACACAAAGATGATATTTTAGAATATGCCCTGAGTCTGATGGATTGGAATGATCTGTATTTTTTACCTGTAGAAGACAGTCAGGGGCATTTATATGGTATTATTACAGCTAAAGCTATTGTTCAGCATCTTTCCACAGCCTCTATTCTGGATGAAAATTTTGGAAAAACGGCCACTGTGGAAAATGTTATGTCCAAAAATCCGCAAACTGTTGCTCCCGGTACAAGCATAACGGAGGTGTTGGCACTTATGCAGGATAATCAGTTGAAGGTGCTACCCGTGGTAAAAAATGGTGAACTGGTTGGGGTAATCTCCGAAGAAAATTTTGTGGATATGTCGAGAAGGCTGATACAGCGGATGTCGACAGAAGAGTGAAATGAGATTTGAAAATTTGGAGATTTTGGAATTGGGGTTATTGGGTACTAATCAAAAAGAGGATCTAAATCCTCTTTTTGATTTAATACTGTTTAGTTAATTCTATAGTATATTCTTAAATACTCTTTAAGTTAGTGAAATCAGCCTTAAATCAATATATTTCTGTAATAATTATCTACACCCAGGAAATAATGGCTAAATAAAAAATTACTGTATTTAAAAACATAAAAAATATTGCAGGTAAAGTGGCAAGCAAATTATCTTTTGATTTAATTCTTGTTACTAAACCTAGAAACATTAGTAATGATAGTCCACCGGAGGATGAGAGCATAATAGGTGTAGAGAGCAAACCAACCAATAATCCCAAAGCACCAAGTATTTGTAAAAAAATCACATAAATACCAAGCTTTTTTAACTTAAATCTTTCAAATTCAATTTTCATATGAGTTGATGTGAAATATGAAATTGAATATCCTATAAAAGATAAGCTTGAAAATAAAACGCAAACAAATAATAAATAATTCATGTTTAAATTTTTATCATTGTAGCTATCGCAATGAAGGCACACAGAATCAAGAAAATAAACGAAGGCAAATGCTTAATGAATGTATTTTTTATTTTGAAATGAAAATATTGAGCCGATAGCATAAATAATCCCATAAGAATAGCGGGAATAGTAATTAGTGTAGAATACCAAATACCTGTAATTAGTAAGGTGGCTAAAGAAACCTTTGATGCTCCTACAAATGTTCGGGCTAAATCGCTTAAGCCGAATTGCTTAAACTCTAAGATGATTGTATCATATCTGAAAATCCAAACATAAATTACGGAAATGGCAACAATAATCTGTGCTCCAATTATTAAAAATGTCATGTATTTTTTATTTACTTGTTAGTCTTTTTTAGCTTTATTGCTATAATCGGTCTTGTTTGCTTCTCTAATTATCATAAAGAAACCTGTGGAAAAAAGCACAGTGATAAGTCCGGCGAAATAAGGTATAAATTCAGTCATTTTTTGAATTATTAATAAGTTTTAAATAAATACCAAATGCTAATATTGAAGGAACCCATATTCCAATAAAGATTCCATCTTGTTTTTCTCCCTGAAAATAAAGTACTTCAGAAAAAATAAGTGATAATAAAGCAGATACAAATAGAAGTTTGTCTGCTGTTGTGAATTTTTTAAACATGTCTTTTTAGATTAAAGTTTTTTTTTAAATAGTCTACGACAGTTGTAAACTATATATTTAACAGGGAAAATTGTAAAAGGTTTAGTTCTCTTTAGTATCAGTCTATAATTATCAACTTCTCAATAACTATGATTTTATTTTCTTCTGTAAGTTTAATGAAATGAGTCCGCTTGGAAGATTTTCACGGGAAAAAGAAAAAGTCTGCCCAGAAATATTATTTATTTCATTTAAAATCTGCCCACACCCCATTTTTTATCCGATTTTACAGCACATAAAGCTTCTGAAAATCCCTTTGTATCAACATAAATGTAGTCTACTACTAAACTCCCGGTTGTATCGATGAAACCTGATTTACTATTTTTTTCAACTATGCAGAAATCTTCGGAAAATAGAACAAATTTTCGAACTGAAAATCAATTTTTAGATTTCAGTTATAGTCAAGAAAATCCCATTTATCGCTTTGCATTGGCTGATAAGCTCTTCGCCCGGTGAAAAAAATTCTTCATTAAGACAATCTATAACCAGTTTTCCGGATTTATCCAGAACTCCCCAAAGTGCATCTTTTTTTGCTATGGCAAAATCAATGAATTTTTATTATTGCTAGGAGAGATAAGAATCTGAAAAAAAAGTATTTCAA
>CAINVS010000019.1 GCA_903854205.1 uncultured Bacteroidota bacterium
AGTTGGTTTGAAGTGTAAAGAAAAGTTATTTCCGTGCATTTTTTTAGACCTTTTTGAATGAGGTCAAAAAATGTCCAGAATAACTACTTTCTTTACTTACACACTTACTGGGACGCTCCCTCGGTTTTTTTAATTTATTTAGTGTTTGTAGACCAATCATGTGGTTCGAGTAAATTTCTCATTTCGCTGAGCTGTTCAACAGCGCCTATTTTTCTTCTCTCTCTGTACCAGATAAATCCTACAGTTCCAAGCAAAATATATGGAAAGACGAGCATATACATGATTCCTGCATTCAAACCTTTTGCCTTTGTGCCCCCGTTCTTTAAGTCAGCCTCTGCTGACATTCTACACATAGGGCATTGCGCAACTAAGTTTGCAGGTTTAATTCCCAATGAAAGAAAAAGGCTAAAAAATAATACTATTTTAATAAATCGAGATTTCATATTCCAAAAATTTAAGTAGTATAATAAGGTGAGATCATCAAGTAACAGATTACACCGCTGATACAGACATAAAGCCAAATAGGATAACTGAATTTCACCAATTTTTTGTGTTTTTCAATTTGACCGGTATATCCGTATAAAAATGCAAAAAGAACAAAAGGTGCCTGAATAGCTGCTAAAATAATATGTGTTATCAGGATCGGGTAATATACATACCCCATATCTCCTCCATATTTAGTTGAATCTGTAACAATATGATAAAACACATATAGCAACAAAAACACAAGAGAAAGTCCCATTGCAACATAAATTAAGCTGCTGTGCATTTTAATATTTTTCTGTTTTACAGCGATCAATGCAGCTATTAGCATTAAAGCGGATGAACCGTTTAATACTGCATTTATCATTGGAAGCAAGTGCGGATTGAAAGGAAGATTAATATCCAATCTTACACCAAATAATATAGCTACAACGAGGGGTAGAGCTATAGAAATAACTGTAACAATTAAGTTAAGTTTTTTTTGCTGTTCTGAAGTTACTGTAGCCATAGGATTTATTGATCTTGGTAAACGTCTTTTTCTCTTTTAAATTTAATTTTTTTGCGGTCTTCTTTTGCAGGAAGCAAAATAGTTGCATGCTTCATCATGTTATTAACTTCAGACGGTTTTCTTGCATCATAGTAATTTGCAATAATACCTTTCCTATCAATTAATACAAAATAATAAGGTGCTTTTGCTGATTCTAGCTTTATTTTTTTAAGAAAATCGGACATCTGTTCAGGAGCTGAATGCAATATTGTCCATGACAATGTATCCAGATTCTTACTGCTTATTAGCGATTTTAACTGTGCAGTTGAATCAAATTGAAGTGCATAGGTAAATATCTGAACCCGTTTTGTTTTTTTTATAAATTCATCATGTACCCTACTTAACTGTGTCCAGATAGAATCGCAGTCTTTACAACTAGGATCATAAAAATGTGCAATCAATACCTTATCACCAACTGATGCAATTGATATACGCTGTTCATTCAGAGCAGAAAAAAAAGTTATGTCAGGAACATTTAATGAGTCTCTATAGGCTTTCATTTCTGCTTTTAGACTTTTATAAGCCTTTAGTCCTGAACTGGACATATAAAGCGCCAGAAAAGGAAAAATAACCAGCGTAGAAGTTGCCAGTACCATTAGTACTATCTTTTTTGTTTTTTGACTACCGGAAGTAGATTTATCCTGATTCATGATTATGGCTGAATTAATAACGTCATATATAAATGCA
>CAINVS010000020.1 GCA_903854205.1 uncultured Bacteroidota bacterium
TAGCTTTCAATTCCTTCAAGAACTTCTCCGTCTCAGAAGGATCTTCACCGGCAGCTTTAGCAACTTTTATAGCTTCTTCAGCAGTGGCGATTGCTTCTTTTTTGTTTCCGAGTTCATTTAGCAGATTGGCCTTCGTATCGAGGTTATACCAGTTTTTCCCAATTGTAACGGATTTGTTGGCCCAGGCAAGTGCTGCTTTTAATTTTTTCTTGTCTGTCTGAGTTTCAAAATATTCCCAAGCAATGCCGTTCAATTGGTTGGCATTATCGCAATATTTGTCAAAATATATCTTGGTATATTTGAACTCATCTTTTTCGCCAATATAATATTGCATATCAAGCAGTGCATTCATAGCAGCCGATTTATCGCCCAGCATTTTACTGATGTCCGTTTTGAGTGCAGTATAAGCAGCTGCATCGTGCGACATAGCCACTTCGTTGATTGCATAATAAATTACTTTTTCAATATATTCCGATACTTTCTCTTTGCCGGCAGTTTTTTCAAATACAGCTCTATTTGCCACAACATGCTTGAAAATTTCTGATTTCATATCATTTTGTGTAACTGCAATCAGATCGAAGTTTTTGGCAGAATTCCAGTCTTCTTTTTTCTGAGTTTTCATATAAAGCGCAGATGCTTCTCCTGCATCTTCATTGGCTTCGAGCAATGCCATTGTATATTTGTAAAGAAAATCAGGATTGCGTTCACCGGCCTCGAATTTCTTTTTCATGCTAAAAATTTGCTGAGCAGGATCAAGGGCTTTTTCGCTCTGTGCCAATAATTGATCCGCCGGTTGTGCGCCCAAAACTTTATGTACCAATTCTGCTTCAGAATTGAAGAAAAGCAATGTTGGATAAGCAGAGACAGTATATTTTTTTGCAAATTCCGGACCTTCACCCTTTTCCATATCAAATTTATAACTCACGTATTTTTCGCTGAAATGAGTCCCAACTTTTGCATCCGTAAATACATTTTTTGCCATCCATTTGCAGGGGCCGCACCACTCTGCATAAGCATCGACAAAAATGTATTTGTTTTCGGCCTTTGCTTTGGCAGTTACTTCGGCCCAAGTTCCCTGAGCAAAGTTGATTCCCTGTGCAGACAGCGCTGCAGAACTAAAAAGTGCGACTGTTGCGCAGAGCAATTGTTTTAATGACATAATGTGAAATTTTAAATTCTAAGAATAATAAAATTGGGTAAGCTGATAACTTCAATCAAAATTATACATTTTCATGCAAATGATAATCCAATATTGGCAATAATGTTTTCTTTTTTGTAAAAAAAATGGAATTTAAAAAGAAAACCTTTTGAAACTAAAATCTATTGACCTATATTTGCAGCTCAGAAAAAATCCTGTCGCTTGTTGAGCAAGTTCAGCAGGGTATGCTATAACAAATTAAACTTTACAAAAAAATGGCAGTTAAAATCCGTTTGCAACGCAAAGGTCGCAAAAAAGCACCTATCTACCACATAGTGGTTGCCGATTCACGTTCACCACGCGATGGTCGTTATATCGAGCGTCTTGGTTCTTACAATCCACTTACTGTTCCTGCTACTATTGAACTTGAGTCTCAAAAAGCATTCGAATGGCTGATGGACGGTGCTCAACCTACTGACACGGTACGTGCAATTCTTAAATACAAAGGTATTTACTACAAAAAACACCTTCAACGCGGTGTTTCAAAAGGTGCAATGACTCAGGAGAAAGCTGATGAACTTTACACTGCATGGGTTGACAGCAAAAACAAAGTAGTAGAAACACGCAAAGAACAGACTCGTCAGAGCTTGGAAGATCGTCGTGCTAAAATCTTTGGAACTCCTAAAGAACGCAGTAAAAAAGTTGTGGCCGAAGAAACATCTACTGAAGAAAATACCGACAACGCAGAATAATCAAAACCGCCTATTATTATCATCTCTTAATAGGAAGTTAAAACAATATAAACGCCTGTACAATTCTATGTGAATTACAGGCGTTTTTGTATTTTTGCAATAAATAGAATTCGAATACATGATTTCGAAATAGATATTACTATGAAGCTCTACTCTGTAACCATCCTTTGTGTTGCCATTTTGGCTTTGGGATTCAAAAGTTTTGAAACCATGCCCGAAAGTACTTATATAGGTCCGACTACTGCAGTAGAATTGGGAAAGGAACTGTTTATGGACAGTATTCTTTCAGAAGATTTCAGTATCAGCTGCGCTTCCTGCCATATTCCCGAATTTGCTTTCTCGGATACTTCAGCGGTCAGTTTAGGTGTGAGAGGACAAAAAGGAAACCGCAACACGCCTTCGGCCATGAATATGCTGAGCCGTCCTTTCTTTTTTTGGGATGGCAGAGCAGCCACCTTGGAGGAACAGACTCTGATGCCAATTGAAAATCCGGTGGAAATGAATCTGCCCATAGACAGTGCAGTGGCAAGGCTCATTCGCAGCCGCTATTATACAGAATCGTTTAACCGTGTTTACGGTAAAAAGCCAAGCAAAACGCTGCTCGCAGATGCCATTGCAGCTTTTGAACGAACTTTGGAGACAAGTTCGGCACATGACCGCTTTTCAATGGGTGACTCCAGCGTAATGTCAGCATCGGCAATTAGAGGTCTTGAAATTTTCAATGTAAAAGGCAAATGCTTTGACTGTCATTTCGGCCCGGATCTTACCGGTGATGAATTTAGGAACATCGGACTTTTTGACAATTTAAAGGATAAAGACAAAGGCCGTTTCGACTTTTCAAAAGATACCGTTGATATAGGTAAATTCAAAGTACCTTCTTTAAGAAACATTGCAGTAACGGGCCCTTACATGCATGATGGCAGTTTCAAAACTCTGCGAGAAGTAATAGAATATTATAACGAACCCGATAGATTCCGCCCTCATGGAATGAACAGAGACAGCCTTTTGGCCAAGCCTTTGGGGCTGACGGAACAGGACATTCAGGATTTAGAGGCATTTATGAATGCATTGACAGCGCCGCAATTTTTGCATTTGCTGAAAAAAAACTAAGCATTCTCATAGTTTAGAAATCGCATTTTCTATTTTTATTTTGCCCTTTAGCATAACTACATGAAAATAGAAAGAATCAATATATTTTTATTTATCCTAATTTCAGTACTACTGACTACATTTTGGGATTATCAGTTCGGGCAGATGGACCATGTGGAACATCTGCCTCTGCTTTTTCGTGCAGCTGATGCCGAATACCTGAAACATGATTTTTTTCTCAATTCCAATGATGAAAATTACGATCCCAGGTATTATTATTCTCTGCTAATCAATCTATTGAATAGAATTATTCCGCTGCCTTGGCTTTTTCTTAGCCTTACATTTCTTGCCAACTACGGCATCGCTTGGGCCAGTTATCATATTAGTCAATATTTTTTCGGGTCCAATAAATGGTCGGGGCTGATAGCTGTGATGCTGGTTATGAGTGTAAGGACAGCAGAACTTGGGTCTGTGGCTGAAGTGCATGCTGCCTATCTCACACCAAATGCGCTGGCCTTTAGTCTTATTCTCATTGCATTAAATTTTGTGGTCAGAAGTCAATTGCATTTTGCAGGTTTCTTTTTTGGAATAGCGGCGCTCATTCATCCTTTGGCAGGGCCTGAATGCGGTGCCATTTTTCTCGGGCTTGGGTTTATCGACAATGCCCTTTCCAATAAATTTAATTTCAGAAAATACAGCGCTTGGTTACAGGGCTTCGGATTTTTTGTATTGATGTGTTTACTCAGCATTGTTCCGTTTTTCTTTACAAAAGGGGAAGCATTGGATGATAAATCATTTATCGATCTTTATGCACATTTTCGGGCACCGCACCATATCCTCCCCTCTGTTTTCCTTAATCCGGCAGAACTAAAGGCCGGTATTTACTTGCTAGTTCTGCTTTTGATGAGTTGGACAGCTTGGTTTACTGCAGAACCGGAAAGAAGAAAAATTCAATGGCTTACACTTTCTTCTGTCTTTTTACTACTAATGTTGGCCCTTGGCGGATATGTTTTTGTGGAAATTTATCCGATGAAGCTCTTTGTGATTGCACAAACTTTCAGACTGCTGTATATTCTGAAATGGTTCTGCCTGATTTGGGTAGGAGGTTATTTAGGTATACATTTATTCAGCGGTCAGCACCTCAACAGGATTTATGCCTGGTCTGCCATCTTGAGCAGCTTCGCATTGCCCAATCTTGTTTGGATATTTTTATTGTGGGGAAGCAGTTCAGTACTGCATCGCCGGCTTAGGATGCCTCAATTTCTTGTGCCCTTTGAAGTTATCGGAGTGATGATTTTGGGCTGTTGGGGCTGGTATTTGGGCTGGCTAAGCAGTGAAAGTGCTGCAGATGTCTATCTATGGGCATTTTTCCTGTTTTCTCTCCCACTCTTTGCCGCTTTTAAGACTTACAGATTACAACTAATTGTTTGGATCATTGCAGCTTCCGGCCTCATTGCCTATTGGGGCAGCCATCAAAGGTCAGAAACCGATAAGCCTTTGAAAAAAGCGATGTCGCGACAATTTGACCTGAATGATTTTCCTGTAGAAATGCTGGAATTGAGCGCAAAAATCAAAAAATTGACTCCTTCAGAAACTGTATTGGTCGTTCCTCCGATGATGGGTGAAATAAGATATTTGGCAGATAGAGCCTTACTCGTCAGTTTCAAAACTTTACCTTTCAGCGGAAAGAAAATGCTTTATTGGAAAGAAAGAGTTTTTGACTGTTACGGTTGGACCGACCTGAAAGGTTTCGATGCAGTACTATGGGCATTTGAACCTGCATATAAGCTGATAAAAGAAGATAAACTGCATCAGTTGTATATTAAATACGGCGCAACTTATGCAATATTATACATCGAAACAAAATGCTCTTTTCCAATACTTTATGAAAACAAAAAGTACAAGCTGGTTTATATTGGCAATTCGCAGGCAAAAAATAATAACTGATCTATGTCAATACCTTTATTGTGTTGAGTCAGTTAATAAACAGTAATTAGCCCTTAACTTTGTTTGAAACAATTTAAAACAGGGGCAATATTTCTGATTTATTAAAAATTTAATTAATTATGAACAAAATTTTAGTTCCCGTTGACTTTTCGGGAGCGTCTGATTGGGGCCTCAATTATGCCTATAATCTGGCACAAGAATTTAGTGCTGAATTGTATGTAGCACATATTTACCGTCCACCTTATGTAGAGTCTACGATGCCTCCGGCTATGATTAAACAGATTCTCAGTGATAAGGAGCGCGACCTACTGCAGCATTTGAAATCAAATGCGCAGTTTCCTTTGGTGTTCAAAAAAGAAGGAACAATTAATCCTGTAACCATTCACTATATTCTCGAATCAGGTGCGAATACTGACATATCAGACCTTGCAAAAAAACATGATATTGATATCATTGTGATGGGTACGCATGGCGCCGGCAATGCTGCTGAAAAGGTTTGGGGTACCAATACTGCAAAAGTGATTAGAGATTCGGGCTGTCCTGTTTTGGCCATTCCAATCGGTGCCGAATTCGACAATGTGAACAATATTGCTTATGCAACAGATTATGATCCTAATGATATTGACAATATCATGCAGTTGGTTCTTTTTGCAACTGTAATAAATTCAAAAGTACACTGTATCCACATCAACAATATTTTGGATACACCCGATGAATCAAAAGAAAGTGCGTTTAAGGAAAAATTTGAAGCAAGATTCAAGGAATTACCTGTCAGTTTTTCTGTTCGCAGCAGTACTTCTGTTGAGGAGGGCTTAGAAACATTTATTCGTACCAATCACATCAATATTTTATCAATGCTGACTCATAAGAAGAATTTGTGGAATCGTATGTTTGGCGAAAAAAGTATGACGCGCGAGATGTCCATGAGAAGTAGTACCCCACTGCTTGCATTTCATTCTTAATATTTCAGATGCTGATTGTTTGGCAGTGGGGTTCTTCCGTTTTACGGGAGGCCCCGCTGCTTTTTTAGTTAAAAGATTGAAGACTATTTGAAAAAAATATCGGATTGTTGTAAATGCAAGAGACCTCAAGAAGGCTAAAACCTCTCCTTCACTTCCTTTAGCATGGCTTATCTTCTTTTATCTTTTATCTTATTTAAAAAATAATCATAAAATCCCTCAGCAGTTCTTTAAATTCAATCGTATAATTATGAGCCTCTGAGCTATCATTTCTTATTGTAATTCCGCTCTGCTCCAAAGGCAGTTCATTTTTAGAAAAACCCATCAATACTCTGTTAGCCGCTTTTCCAGTTCGCGGATAAACCAATGTTCTTTTAATAAAATGCAGTTTTTCTACTTGCGCAGCTTCTACAAACGCACTCTCATTTTCTATGGGCAGAATCAGATAGAAAATACCTTCCGGACTCAGTAAGGCAGAAACAGCTGCAGCGAGATCATCAAAGCTCAATGTTTCTGTAGATCTTGCAATTCTGCGTTTTTCATCCGGCGCAGCGATGTGTTTTCCGGACTGATAAAAAGGCGGATTGCTGATAATCACATCGAAAAAAGTAGGGCTTTTGAATTTCTGAACAGGACAGTGAAGCAACTGAAGCCTTTCTGCCCAAGGACTGTTTTTAAAATTGCCTTTAGCCTGTAAATAAGCAGCTTCGTCAATTTCTATGGCTGTAATTTCTGCATCGGTATTTTTTTGGGCCATCATTAGTGCCAAAACACCGGTTCCGCTGCCAATATCCAAGATTCTATCTGCTTTTTCGGCATTTGCCCAGGCTCCCAGTATGGTGGAGTCTGTCCCTACTTTCATGGCACATTCATCCTGAACAACAGCAAATTTTTTGAAATAAAAGACGGACATTAAATAGATTAAGAGATTATCAGATTTTGTATCAGGTATCAGGTATCA
>CAINVS010000021.1 GCA_903854205.1 uncultured Bacteroidota bacterium
AACAGCAAGGACATTATTCTAAGTTGTTCTTTCGAAGAATGGAATAGTCTGGTTTATCTTTTAACTAAGGGTAATGACCTCATTAAAATGGCAAAAAAACTGTTTGAAACGCTGATTGGTTTTTTTGATAGCAACATTAATAAGGATCCACATTAAGTACAACTCTGGTACTGCTAATTTTTTTCATCCCTTTAAGTTCATCATGTATTTCACGTATCAGGTCTTTCGACTGATTGAGTCCTACGGAATTAAGGCCTAACTTTATTAAAATATCACATAGGTAATATGTTCGCACACGCGAGATGCCGGGAATTGCTGGCCCTAGTACCCTTTCTCCCAAAACAGATTTCAATCTTTCTGCAAAAAAATTAGCTGCAACATGCAATGTTTCCACTGTTTTATGTCTTAATTGTATATGGATAATTCGGCAAAATGGCGGATAATAAAAATCATTGCGCTCTTTCATCTCTCTGCTGATAAAAGTTTCAAAATCATACTTTAATACTTCATAAAGTACTGGATGTTTCATATTGAAGGACTGAATTATTACTTTTGCCTCATTTGTTTTACGACCAGCCCTGCCTGCCACTTGAGTGATGAGCTGAAAAGTCCTTTCCGATGCTCTAAAATCCGGAAAATGCAGCATTTGATCTGCACTTAACACCCCTACAAGCCCTACATTCTTAAAATCCAGTCCCTTTGTTACCATTTGTGTGCCAACTAGCACATCCACTTCTCCGCTTTCAAATCGTTGAATGATTTTATCGTGCCCCTCACGGCCTTTTACAGAATCGAGATCCATGCGAAGAATGCGGATATCGGGCAGGAAAATTTGTAATTCATCCTCAATTTTTTCGGTGCCGAAACCTTTAATAACTAGCTCAGACGAACCGCATGCCTTACATTGTTTAGGCAATTTCTGATGATAACTGCAATAATGACAATGCAGATCATTAGTAAATTTATGGTAAGTAAGACTGACATCACAATCAACGCATTCTACGGTCCAACCGCAGGTAACACAATGATAAATAGGGGCATAACCTCTTCGGTTCTGAAAAAGTATCACCTGCTCACCCTTTGCAACCGTTTCCTGAATCGCCTCAAGCAGTTGTGGTGTAAAATGAGATTTCATCCGTTTCATGCGGGTTTCCTCTGCAGCATCAACAATATACATTTTGGGCATTGCAATGCCTCCAAAACGCTGCCGCATTTCTACCAGACCGTATTTGTCCTGCTGCACATTGCGATAGGTTTCCAAAGAAGGAGTTGCCGTTCCCAAGAGTGTTTTAGCATGATAAAGATGTGCCAGATAAACTGCTGCATCGCGTGCATTGTACCTCGGAGCCGGTTCATTCTGTTTGAAAGAAGGGTCATGTTCTTCATCAACAATGATGAGCCCCAAATCTGAAAATGGAAGAAATAACGCTGATCGGGCACCCAAAATGATTGGAACGCCTTTTTGAACTTCTTTCCAAACTTCTACCCTTTCATTTTTATTGAACTTGGAATGATAAACCACGATTTTATCTCCAAAATGCCTTTGCAGCCTGCCAACAATCTGAGCAGTGAGTGCAATTTCGGGCAGCAGATACAGTACCTGCTTGCCTTTGGCAATCGTTTGTTCCATCAGTTCTACAAAAACCTGCGTTTTTCCGCTGCCTGTCACTCCATGCAGCAGGACTGTATTTTTAGTTTCGAATTGTTCTATTATTTCGTCAAATGCTTTCTGTTGCAGTTCCGACAAGGCAAAATTCCCTTGAGCATTGCCGTCGTAGACCGTCAATCGCGAAATTTCTTTATCATATAGCTCGAAGATGCCCTTTACTTTCATCTTTCTTAGGACAACAGAGTCTATACCGGCTTTGTCACAGAGTTCTTTTCTGCTCACTTCTTCCTGCTGTTTCAGCAGCTGAATCAGGGCCATCAATGCTTCCATCTGACGGTTGGCCTTAGTACCGACTACTTCAAAAGCCTGTCGCAAAGTATCAGGTTCTTCAATGCTGTAGGGCAGTGCCAATGCTACCATTCCAATAATTTTGGGTTTGTAACGCTCAGTCAGTTCTTCGGTGATGAAGAGAATTCTTTTTTCGAGAAGACCTTTAATAATAGGCTGAATGGTCTTCTGATTCATCAACTTTTGCAGATCTTCCAGCGTCAGTTCGCCATATTTTTGAAGCGATTCTACCACAAAAGTTTCCTTGCTGTTTAGCTTGAGCAGCAATTCGGCCAATTCTTCTACCGTAGTGTCTGGATAGATCATCAGTTTGGTCTCTCCTGCCAGTTTAAGTCCCGCAGGAAGTGCGGCCTGCATTATTTCCCCTAAAGAACAGAGATAATATTCCGATAACCATTCCCAAAGCTTATACTGACTTTCGGTTACAACAGCTTCATCGTCAAGTACCGACAATATGGGTTTTGTGTTGTAATCGGGTTCTTTATGGTGAATTCTATAAACCAATCCGGAATATAACCCCTGACGCCCCAACTGCACCTCTACCCTCAAGCCGATTTTAATATAGGGCAGAAGGTGAAAGGGTACTGAATAAGTTAATGGGTTGGGTAGCGGTAACGGCAAAATGAGGTCCACAAAAGTTCTTTTGCTCTCTCTTTCAGGTTCCGACTCTTCCAGAAGGCTGAGCTGATAATCCATAATAATACACAAAAATTCCAAACTAAAAGAATATCAGTACTTTGCTGAGATCCGAACATTATTGGTTTTATTCCTCTGCTAAAATAGAAAATTATATTTACAAAAACAGAAATTCGTACAATTTATCACTTTTTTGATTTTTATTTTACAATTAATACGCGTAATATTTATATAGTTATCCGGATTTATTTCTCTCAAAAATCATATATTTGTTCCTAAATTTTATCAGAATGATTATCCTGAAAGATGTTTTGAACAAGCAGCAATGTCTGGGTTTTATTGATTGGGCCGAATCGCTCAATTTTGAGGACAATTCCTCTAAACCGATCTGGGAAAGAGGGAATGAGACCCTAATTATTTTTGAGGATCAGAAACTTTCGGACAAGATCTGGGAAAAGGTCTCCAATCTGCTTAGTGCGGAAAATAACTTTGGCAAAGCAAATGGACTGAATGATTATTTCAGACTATACAGGTTTTTGCCGGGCATGACAGAACAATTGCCCGAAAGGGCTAAATATGTCCGAAGTCCCAATGAGACTGCTGTTTATACCTTAATTATTTTTCTGAACAGTAAATTTGAAGCTGCTCAAATTACAGGTCAAACAATAATCCCCGAGACCGGAATGGCATTGATTTTTGACAATAAAGAAGCCCCATCTTTTCTGCTTTTGACAAAGGGAATAAAATATGAGTTGAGGTCTGATGTTGTTTACAGAAGATAGAAGATAATTAACTGTTTATCCAGATTGAAGTTACCCCCAAAAAATCGATATTTCTTAGAAGTTACGAGAAAAGTTGTCATTTTCTACCTTTTATTGGTATCCGAGGTAAAAATACAGTCTAAATAAGGTTTGAAATTCCGGCAGTATAAACGCCCGGCATCCGCACCGACAATGTTCTTAAATTTTTAAAATGTGTGTATTTTTCCTGATTATCCTTAAAACGCTCTGCCATGACATTGAAAACCCAACGGGAGGGGCGGGCATTGCCTTCCATGATGATGGGGCCGCGATCGCTTGTGAGTAAAAGATCCAATCCGATTTCTGCGAAAGATCCGAAATCTTCATGTATTAAAGCAGCAGTTTTTTTTGCGAGATTTTCAATAACTTCCAATTCAGATTCAAGGGTTCTGCCAAAAGTTTTCAGAAAATATTCTTCCAAATCTTCAAGAGGCAGGGCAGTACCACCTGCCTGCAGATTGGAGACATTTGAACCCTGTTGTCCGATCCTGAGGGCCATTCCTGTGATGCGGTAATCTGAATTGCCGTAGTTTTGAATTAGTACACGAAGGTCGTAGGGACTGCCCTCGTAGTCTGCGACCTTTGCTTTGGGCTGTATGAAATATTTTGAAGGTTCTATCCGGTTTAGAAGGAAGGAATAGAGCTCGTTTAGAGATCCAAACTCTTCACTTTCACTATTGATATGGTTTTTCAGCAGCCAGTTTTTTGCTTTTCTTTCCGCCACAAAAATACCCAATCCGCCACTACCGCAGATGGGTTTTATATAGTAGACAGGGTCATTATTAAAAAGTGCAGTATCATTGAGTGCTTCAAATGCAAGGGCTTGCAGTGTGGGCAGTCCTTTTTTGCTCAAATAGCTGTGAAAGGCTACTTTGTCATCCAAAATTAAAGCCATATCAACCGGATTGAGGACCCGGAAATTGCCGTTTTTAAGGAAAATTCTGAATCGGGCCAATACTGCTCTGCCTATATCGGCGCTGAAAGCACGGTCGTAAATGAGGTAGGGCAGGGGCTGAACCGTCTTTTTCCAGATTCCCTCTTTAAAAATCCAACCCTCAATGAAATTGGTTGCCAAAACATCTAAGGGCGAGAAAAAGAAAAATTCCAAATGAAGGTCTGAACAGGCATTGACCATATCTTCGAAATAAAAGCGCTGTTTGCCGTAAGGCGGCCATTCTGACTGTTCAATGGCGGCTATCCCAAGTGTTCTTTTCATAAATAAGAAATTGGTTTTAGGTACAAATTAAATAGCCTAAAAGTTAATATCTATAAATTCTGATTCAGCAACATATCCAATTTTTTGATAAATTTTATTTGAAACAGCATTGTTAGTATCGGTAAATAAACCAACATATTTAAGTCCGCTTTTCAAAATATGGGAACTTAAGTTCCAGACAGAACCTTGAGCAAATCCCTGTCCACGAAGATTCTGTGTTAATTTCCTAAAAAAATAGCCAATTTTTTTTACCTTTGTTGATAAATCAGCTCAAAGCTAGATTCGAAGGTTCTGTGGCATTATGCAGCAGAACCTTTTTCATTTCTTCATATTC
>CAINVS010000022.1 GCA_903854205.1 uncultured Bacteroidota bacterium
ACGGAAACCAACCAATCGCCGGTGCAAATGGACAAACCTATACTCCGACCGAAAATGGCAACTATGCAGTGATTGTTGAACATAATGGTTGCACCGTAACCAGCAACTGCGTAGCGATAACTACACTTGGATTGGAAGATGTGAAAGAGGGACTATTCCGTGTTTATCCTAACCCAGCATCAACCGAGATCAATGTTGAACTAGACAAAACAACTGCAATCCGCATGGTCGATGTAACTGGTAAACTTCTTCTTGAACTAAACGGCGCATCCATCTACTCGATCGATGTAAATGACCTCACTGCGGGAATGTACATCATCGAATCAGCGGAGGGAGCTAAAGCGAAGTTTATCAAAAAATAACTAGTTTTTTTTCATAATCAAAACCCCTTTTTTCCTCTAGGTAAGAAGGGGTTTTTTGCTGTTCACAAACTCAAACGCGCATGTCACAAAGTCGTTATGGCATTTCAGTGAATACTGTTTTATTTTTGCATAAAATAATCAAATCTAACATGAAAAAATTAATTCTTTTTTGTTTGCTGCTATTGTCAGAAACTATTTCTTTTGGCCAATACCAAAATTCACTTCATTTTGATGGGGTAAATGATAAAGTGGATCTTCCTGCCGGATTGAACCGTTCACTTACATCATATACCCTGCAAGCATGGATAAAAACAACGGATGGTTCGGGAGTAAGAGCAATTTTTGTACGTTCAGGGGTTCATGGCCTGTTTTTGAACAATAATCAGTTGGCCTTTTATAATTGGGCTACAGGTCAATTTTCTTTAGCGCCCGGTACGTTGAATGACAACCAATGGCATCATGTTGCCGTTACATTTACTCACGGAACATTTAATTCGGGGCAGTTTTACGTTGATGGTGTAGCGTCTGGAATATTCAACCCGGGCCATAATACCTTGATTAATAATTATTCTATCGGGCATAATACAAATGGACAATTTTTTACGGGAAATATTGATGACGTTATAATCCATAACAGAATCTTGACTCCTACTGAGATTTTGTCTTCGGTGAATTCATGTTCAACGCCCACAAACAATTTAGTAGCCTCTTATAATTTTAACCAGGGAATTCCTCAAGGAAATAATGTTGGAGTCACTAATTTATTGGATCAATCAGGAAACAACTATCACGGTACTTTAGCGAATTTTATACTAAACGGTTCAACATCTAATTTGGTAGATGGGAAATCGTGTTGCTTTTTATCCTCAAATATTACAGGTACAACGGTCTATTGTCAAGGTGAGACAATAAACCTCAACGCATCTTTTACAGTGAAGTCAGGGCAATCCATTATAGCTTATCAATGGAAGAAGAATGGTATTAATTTAACCAATGGTGGAAATGTTTCCGGTGCAACTTCCTCAAATCTACAAATAGCTAATGCCGTTTCAGGTGATTTTGTCAATTACAGTTTAGAAGTCACTTCCACCTGTGGCAGTGGTTCATCAGGCGTCAACACAACAGAATCCGGAGCTATTAATGTCAGTCGTCTTACTGCTCATTATCCTTTTAATAGCAATAGCGCCAACGATGTTAGCGGAAATAATTATAATGCCATCGGCTCGGATCTAACTAGCGTAGTTAATAGATTCAATCAAGCGAATACTGCATTTTCCTTTAATGGCACATCATCAAATGTGACAATTAACGCACCTACCGGACAAACTATTTTAGGTAATGGTCAGAATAAATCAATTTCTCTTTGGTTCAAGCGAGGCTCCACGACAAGCAAAGGTATGCTATTAAGCTATCAACAAGCAACTCCAGGCAGTTGGAATCCTCTTGCTTATATTGGTAATGATGGCGTTCTTAGAGGCTGGATGTATCAAGGGGGTACTATTCCTTGGTCCTCAGGGATTACAATTGATACCAATTGGCATCACCTAGCCTTGGTTTATACTACTAATGTTCAAACCGTATATCTTGACGGTAGTCAAGTTACCTCTTTGAGTGGAACACTTAGTCCAGGAAGCTCAAATATAATAATCATTGGTAATGGTTATGCGAACACAGGAATTTCAGGTATATCAGTTACAGGTAATCAGCCATTTTCAGGGGTTATTGATGAAGTGCGTTTTTATGATTGGGATCTTTCGCTTGCTGATATTAATACAATTTCAGCAAATCCATTTCTAATTACGAATCAACCCATAGGTCAATGTGTTCAAATTGGAGCTTCTTCATCACTCTCTGTTACTGTATCAGGCGATGTGACTTATCAATGGCAAAAAAATGGAATAGATATTCCCGGTGCTACTTCAAACATCTTAAATTTTAGCAACTTTCAACAGAGCGATTTTGCTTTGTACCGTTGTCTTATCGCTGTTCGATGCAACAATTCACTTTCATCACAAAGTAATGAAGTATATATGGGAATTCCCGTTGCCACCCCACAACCTTCCAGAGTTTACACTTTTGATAATATCAATGAAGATCATTTGTTAAGGGGGGCGTATCATGGAGTTCTGAATCAAACTGTGAACACACCGGCATCATTCAGCTCAGATAGATTTGGCATTGTCAATTCAGCCCATTACAGGGGAAATTGGTCTTCTGTAAGTCTTAATAAATCTCTCAACTTAGCTAACATGACCATTTCAATGTGGGTAAATTTAAGTAACGGAACAGGAACCCATGGATTCTTAGCGCCACCAACAAATACGTTACCTTATCATCTCTTTTCAGAAAATCGTCAGCTAAAAATTCGTCCCACCTCAGGTGCAGGTTCAGATATTATCACGCCTTACTTCTTACCCGCATCAGGTTGGGTACAAATTGCAATGGTTTATCAAGGAAGCAAAAATACACTTTATGTGAATGGTCAAGAAGTATTTACAACCAACTTTGGAATAAACCTATCGGCTAATGCAATTGGAACCATTGCTGGCTTGCCGGGCGGCGCAGTTACTGCACGTTATTTGTTGGATGACGTTTATGTGTTTGAGCAGGCTCTTTCGGCTGCTGAGATTCAAGGGTTGTATGCAGATGGCGCAAAAGCACCCTATTTTTATCTTGAGCCTATAAATGATTTTTCTTGCCAATCAAGTGCTATAAAATTCAAATTCCAATCAGCTGTAACAGGTTCAGTAGTTTTGGTCAAAAAAAATGGAGTGGATTTACCCGCAGGAGGAAATGTTTTGATTACAGATACTTCAGTTGTTATTTCGAATCCAACTGCTGCAGATTTTACTAATTACACCATCATCTTGAGAAACGGCTGTGGATCTGTGTCGAAAACAGTAAATGCTGTTCAACTTTCAAATGGCTATGCAACACAAGGTTTAGTTCGATTCTTTCCTTTCAACAATAGTTTGAATGATGCCATTGGCGGACCTGCCTTATCCATCGCCGGAGGAATCAATTATACTTCCGACAGATTCGGCAATGCTAACTCTGCATATCTACAATACAATGGTAGCAGCCTATTTCTTCCAACAGCAGCAGTGATTAATAATTCTCCATTTACTGTAAACTTTTGGGTAAACAGTTATCCATCTAATACTAGCTATCAGTTGTTTTCATCCGGTTCCCCAACCTCTGTAGGACTTAGTGCTCAAAATCAATACTTAGGATTTTCATTAGGCAATAATAACGTAGGTTACAAACAATTCAATGTATTTACTGGAAATTGGATTATGTTAACGATGTCCTTTGATGGTCAAATAGTGAAAATATACAGCAACGAAACGTTGGTATCGGTTCACAGACCGCAGAATGCAACAACCTATTTACAAACTTTCATAGACCAAATTCAATGTCAGATTGACGACATTCGAATCTATAATAGAGTATTAGCAGATGAGGAAGTACGAGGATTGTATCGTATTTCAAACATATCCACTCAACCACAGAACCAAAGTGTATGTGTCGGTCAGACTGCAAACCTATCTGTTAATGCTCAGGCTTTAGCCGGAAATACACTAACTTATCAATGGACATTCAATGGTAACACGCTGTCTAACGGAGCTAGTATTTCCGGAGCTACTACGAACAATTTGCAAATTTCGAATTCTCAAGTATCCAATGCAGGGACATACAACTGCATTGTAAGTTCGGGATGTAATGAAACTACCAGTACAAGTGTGACGCTGTCAGTTGGTGCAGGTAACGTGAATATTACTCAGCAACCTCAAAATACTTCTGTGTGTGTGGGGGGAGCAGCGTCATTAAGCATTACCACGCAAGGCGCAACTGTTACCTATCAGTGGAAGAAAAATGGAGTAAACATAGCTGGTGCTACGAATTCAATCTTCAATTTATCTAACTTGAACTCCAATGACGCGGGTAATTATACCGTTGATATCATTGGTGGAAGTTGTGGAACGATCACATCACAGACTGCCACTCTGACAGTTTTGGCACTACCAGTTGCAGTCATTACACCTACATCTCCTTCCATCTGTGAGGGACAATCAATTTCACTAACAGCGATTGGTGGTGTTTCATACAGCTGGGATAACAATCTTGGTACAGGCGATACTAAATCCGTAACACCTTCCACAACAACAACCTACTCAGTAGTGGTAACGGGTGCCAACAGCTGTGTCGCAAGTGCATCACAAACTGTAACGGTTATCAACACCCCAACCCCTACTGGAACAGCATCCCAGATATTCTGTAACATTGCAACAATTGCCAATCTTAGCGCCACAGGAACAGGAATTCAATGGTATGCTGGAGCTTCAGGCGGTTCTCCGTTGGCAGCAGGAACTACTTTAACAAACGGAAGCACATACTACTCATCACAAACAGTTAGTACTTGCGAAAGTGTGAACCGTTTAGCTGTACTAGTTACCATTAACACAACTTCAACTCCAACAGGTGCTCCCACACAATCGGTGTGTAGCGGAGCCACAGTTGCAGACCTTTCTGCAACCGGAACCGGTATCCAATGGTATGCCGCACCAACAGGAGGAACAGCTTTGGCTACCGGGACAGTACTTTCAAATGGAACGACTTATTACGCTTCACAAACTGCAAATGGCTGTGAAAGTGTAACGCGTCTGGCTGTTACGGTTACGATCGGCATTCCAAATGCCCCAATAGGAACAGCTGCTCAAACATTCTGTAATTCGGCAACAGTTGCCAATCTTGTTGCTTCCGGTTCCAACATCCAGTGGTACGCTGCTTCTACAGGAGGAACAGCACTGTTAGGAATAACAGCACTTTCGAACGGAACAACCTACTACGCTTCACAGACTGCTGGAGGTTGCGAAAGCACAGCCCGTTTGACTGTTTCAGTTACTATCAATGCACCTGCAACTCCAACGGGAACAGCAACTCAAGAATTCTGTAACGCAGGATCGGTAGTTGATTTGACCGCAACAGGTACGGGAATTCAGTGGTACACGGCACCAACAGGTGGAACAGCACTTACAACAGGAACAGCCTTGTCAAATGGAACTTACTACGCTTCACAGACACTTAGTGGATGCGAAAGTGCCACGCGTCTGGCTGTAGCTGTAACTATCAATGCTCCGACAGCACCGACTGGAGCAACAACTCAATCATTCTGTGGAACAGCTATATTAACTGATATCACGGTAACCGGTGCCAACATCACCTATTACGATGCAGCTTCGGCTGGTAACACACTTGCACCAGGAACTGCTTTGGCAAATGGAGTAACATACTTCGCAACACAAACTGTAAATGGATGTGAAAGCATCAACCGCCTGGCAGTAACAGCTACTGTAAATGCAATCCCTGCAGCACCAACTGCGACAGCTCCTCAGGAATTCTGTAATGGTGCAATTGTCGCTGATCTTACGGCAACAGGTTCAGGTATTCAGTGGTACGCAGCAGACAGCGGTGGAACAGCCTTAACAACTGGTACTGCACTTACTTCAGGTTCTTACTTTGCTGCTCAAACCGTAAATGGTTGTGAAAGTACAGACCGAACCGAAGCAACGGTGAATATCATCACGCATGCTACTCCATCAGGAGATGCCGCTCAAAACTTCTGTTCAGTTTCAACAGTTGCGGATCTCACAGCCACCGGAACAGCTATTCAGTGGTACACGCAAGCTACCGGTGGAACAGCATTAGCAGGAGGAACAGCCCTTTCCAACAGTACGTATTTTGCTACTCAAACCATCAATGGATGCGAAAGTCAGCGCTTGGAGGTGACGGTAACAGTAACCCTATTGGATTCAACGGTTACAGTAAACGGTTTGACATTGACGGCTAATCAAGCTGCTGCTTCCTACACATGGGTAGATTGCAGCAACGGAAACCAACCAATCGCCGGTGCAAATGGACAATCCTATACTCCGACCGCAAATGGCAGCTATGCAGTGATTGTTGAACAGAATGGTTGCACCGTAACCAGCAACTGCGCAGCGATAACAACAGTTGGATTGGAGGATGTGAAAGAGGGACTATTCCGTGTTTATCCTAATCCAGCATCAACCGAGATCAATGTTGAACTAGACAAAACAACTGCAATCCGCATAGTCGATGTAACTGGTAAACTTCTTCTTGAACTAAACGGCGCATCCATCTACTCGATCGATGTAAAAGACCTCAGTCCGGGAATGTACATCATCGAATCAGCGGTGGGAGATAAAGCGAAGTTTATCAAAAAATAACTAGTAGTTTTTCATGAGCAAAACCCCTTTTTACTACCCTGTAAGAAGGGGTTTTTTGCTGTTCACAAACTCAAACGTCACAGTGTCATGCTTGGATGATTGCGATAGTAGAAGTATGTAAAGTTAGAATTGAAAAGTCAAGGAGTGTCTTGTCCTGCAATAAGTTTACTCATATTAACCACCAACCCATATCAGGTGCCGCAAAAGGTCTGATAGTTTTCATCAAAATCAGCATCGAAAAAGAGCAAATCTTTTAATGCTTCATTGTAAGTATATGGTTTTTGCAGTGCGTTCAAGAGCTCATTAAAAAGAGTCATATCACCTTTGTCGGCCAAAAAAAGTGCCCTTTCCACATGAATGTTTCTCGGGATGATTACCGGATTTACCTTTTTCATTAGACTTATTGCAGCCGGCATTCTACCTGCTGTTTTTTGAATTCTATCTGTCCATTGCTTTTTCCAAGGAAGTAAAGCTTCCCAAAATTCCGGATTGTCTTTTGGAAAATCTTGGAGATAGAGGCCAGTAAAAGTATTGGTATAATCAGCCTTATGCACTTGCATTAGTTCAAGCAGTTCTTTTATCAAATCGAGATCATCCTGTTCTGGCTGTTCAATGCCAATTTTAGCGGCCATCATAGTTAGCCATTTTGCCCGAAACATTTTTTCAAAACGATTTATCTGTTCCACTGCGAGCGAAACAGCCTTTTTTTCATCTTCGTCGATAAGTGTTATCAGGGTCTCGGCAAATTTAGCCATATTCCATTTAGTGATGACTGCTTGGTTTTCAAAAGCATATCTTCCCTCTTCGTCAATAGAGCTGAATACAGTTTTGGGATCATAAACATTCATAAAAGCACAGGGCCCATAATCAAAAGTCTCCCCACTGATAGAAACATTGTCGGTATTCATTACGCCATGAATAAAACCTACCCGCATCCAATTGACAACCAATTCAGCTTGCTGTTGCATAACCTTTTCCAGAAGCGCAAGTGCCGGATTTTCAGTATTCTTCAGATCAGGGTATATTCTGTTGATGGTATATTCAAAAAATGTTTTTAATACTTCTTTAGCACCATAAAATGCGGCAAATTCAAAAGTGCCTACCCTGATATGGCTTTTCATGACCCTAGCCAAAACGGCACCTTGTTGAACCGAATCTCTGAAGACAGCTTCCCCTGTTTTAACTACGGAGAGACTTCTGGAGCTTGGGATGCCCAAGGCATACATTGCTTCGCTAATTAGGTATTCTCTGAGCATAGCTTTTAAGGTAGCTTTGCCGTCGCCGCGTCTAGAATAGGGCGTTTGACCGCTGCCTTTCAGCTGTATGTCAAAGCGCTTACCTTGAGGGTCGATATGTTCGCCCAATAAAATGGCCCTGCCATCACCCAGCATATTGAAATGCCCAAATTGATGCCCCGCATAGGCCTGTGCAAATGGGATGCTGTTTTCAGGAATCCTGTTGCCAGAAAGCATGGCAGCAATCTCCGAATCATCTGTTTTGTTCAGCCCTAAATCTTCGGCCAATTTATGGTTAAATAAAAGTAATTCAGGATGTTTGACAGTTGCTGGATTTACTTTTGAATAGCATTTATCTGGAAGTTGGAGATAACTATTGTCGAAATGGAACATATAAAAGTATGATTGTCTTTAGAAAATATATACTAAAGATAACCCCAAGTTTTCAATTCAGTTTAATTTAATCCAAATTTTAAACCTATAAAAACAGTTCTTGGTCTCATAGGCCCGTAAATATATCCTGCATCCCTGTTGATGCCTCGGTCAAAACCTGCTGCAATGTTTTTTGATTTACAATGATATCAGCTTCTGTCAGACTGTAAATGGGTTTAAAACAGTTCCTCCCGCTCCATAATAGCTGTTTCTGTCAACATCTACTTAAGCAAGCTAGCTGAAGTAATGATAAGTTTAATTATCATAGATTTTTTTGGCTGTCGATGCAAAAAACACAACTAACTGACTAAGATTTTCAATACGTATGAATGTTTAACAGTATACTTTTTGAATCTACACGATGTGTGTAAAAAAAATTGCATTTATTACTTGAATGCAGCATAGATATAAAAGATATATCAATATTATGAGATTTCTATAGATATAAAATTTATCAATACTTATCTATTATTTATAATCATCAATCGAAAAAACTATAATGCCAGGATTCATTGGCTTAATATTGTGTACAATATTATGACAGCTTTTAAAAACAAAAACCATAGCGAATTAATGAAAAAAATATTAAGCTTTTCTGCAGCATTTCTCTGTACAATTTTTGTACAGGCTCAAACAGTCGACGCCCTTTATTACAAGGTCGATTTGAACAATATAACAGATGACAAGCTCACTATTGAGCTTACAGTACCACAGATGAAAGAGGATAAGGTCTCATTCCATTTGCCCAAAATGGTGCCCGGAACCTACAGTATTTACAATTTCGGAAGATTTGTGACAGATATGAAAGTCTATGACAAAGAAGGAAACGGATTGGACTTCAAAAGAACAGATGAAAACAGTTGGGAGATTCTTGAAGGAAAAAAATTAGCCAGAATCATCTATAAGGTTGAAGACAGCTGGGATACAAAATTGGATAATGTAGTTTTTGAACCTGCAGGTACCAATATCGATGCCGATAAAGTTTTTGTTTTTAATAATCATGGCATTTTCGGATTTTTCAAAGGGATGGAATACAGCCCCATTAAAATTGAAGTGGACAGACCAGCCAATTTCTTTGGCGGAACTGCTATGAAGCGCATTGGCGGCGATGCCGATACCGATATCTTTGAAGCTTCCAGCTATCATCTGCTTGTTGATTCACCAATTATGTTTGCCGAACCTGATACTGCCATTATCAAAGTAGGTAACGCTGAGGTGCTGATACAGGTCTACTCCCCTTCCAAAAAAATTAAAGCCAGCGAACTGGTTGCGGATATTTTTCCGATTTTGGATGCGCAACGTGAATATTTGGGCGGCAATCTGCCGGTTGATAAATACGCTTTTATTATCTTCTTAAACAAAGCCGGACAAAACTATCTATCCCGTTCAGCCGGAGCTTTGGAACACTCCTATTCTTCTTTCTACTGTCTTTTTGAAGGAGAACCTAAAAACATAGCGCAGACATTACGCGATGTGGCTGCTCATGAGTTTTTCCATATCGTAACACCGCTTTCTATACATTCTGAGGAAATTCACTATTTCGACTTTATCGATCCGAAAATGTCACAGCACCTTTGGTTGTATGAGGGTGTTACTGAATATTCAGCACAGCATGTACAGGTAAAACAGGGTTTGGTATCAATTGAGCACTTCCTCAATCAGATGTCTCAAAAAATGGCTACCGGAGACTATTTTAACAATGAGATTTCCTTCACGGAAATGAGCAAAACCTGTTTGGATGTCAATAAAAAACAATATGGCAATGTTTATATGAAAGGTGCGCTGATTGGCATGTGTGTTGACCTGAAACTTCTTATTCTTTCAGGAGGAAAATATGGCATTCAGAACCTCATGGTGGATCTTTCCAAAAAATACGGCATTCAAAAACCATTCAAAGATGATGAGTTTTTTGGCGAAATGGCTGCTGTGAGCGGTTTTCCAGAAATTAAAGATTTTATGATGAAGCATGTCGGCGGTACTGCTGCACTGCCGATTGCTGAACTGACGAAAGAAGCCGGCATCAATTACAGTGAAAAAGGATTCAGTGAAGAGCTTTCCCTTTTCGGGTTCAATCCGCAGACAGGTTTCACTTTCGATGCCAAAACTTCAAGACTCAAACTTTTGTCTGAAGATGCCTTAGATGATTTTGGCAAAGAATTGGGTCTGAAGAAAAATGACCTTTTCAAAGTATGGAATGGCGAAGAACTCACCCTTTTGAATGTTCAGGATGTGCTTCAAAACTACGCTATGGGTGCCGCTGTCGGCAATGACCTTAAAATTACGGTACTCCGCGAAAAAGCATTGCCTGCCAAGGAGATGAAAAAACGCGATAAAATGATCAAAAAAGGCAAAACCGTAGAAGCCCTTCCTTTGGAAGAAGTTAATCTTCAGGGCAAACTTAAAATAGTTAAAACTGCTCAAAAACACGCTTTTAATATTGATGACAAAGCAAGTGAAAAGCAGCTGAACATTCGCAAAAGCTGGTTGGGCAATTACAAAAGAGCGGTTGAAATGCCTGCTAAAGACTAATATCACCAACAATTCTTTATAATTGTAAATGGCTGCTTCCGAAGACGGAGGCAGCCATTTTTTTTGAGCCGATTCTTTTGCTTAAATTTATAATTTCGAAACTTTCAAAACTGAAAAATTGCCCTCTTTGGTCTTGATTTCAATAAAATATAGTCCAGCTGTATAATTCTCAAGTGAGATTAAAATCTGTCGGCTATTTTGAGTATTGATTTTATTTAACAATTTACCATTCATAGCATAAACCGAAAGTTCAGCAAACTGTAAATCAGATCCAAAATCTATTAGGATTTTATCCTTTGTAGGATTGGGATATACAACAACTTTTGACAAATCAAATACATTTGAACCTGAAATCAACACATTTGTACAGGCAGAAATTTCTGAACAACCGTTTAATGTTATTTCTACTGCATAGTTGCCATTTACAGCCGGAGTAAAACTTTGTGATGTTTCTCCACTAATAGGCAGATTGCTATTATCACAATTAATCCATTGATAGATTGCACCCGGAACAGCTGTAATTGTTGTTCCGTTTAGCGACACAGTAGTATCAATATCTATTATTGTCAGATTCAAAGTAAGTGTAGAGTCACAACCCGCGGCATTGCTCAATAATTGAGTATAAGTGCCTGTACTGTTGTATATTTGTCCATTCAGAGAATAACTGCTGCAGGCTGACTGCGTCAAAGAACTGCTGCTCGGTTGTCTGATCGTCAGATTCAAAGTCAGTGTAGAGTCACAACCCGCGGCATTGCTCAATAATTGAGTATAAGTGCCTGTACTGTTGTATATTTGTCCATTCAGAGAATAACTGCTGCAGGCTGACTGCGTCAAAGAACTGCTGC